>CAZILJ010000263.1:0-3077 GCA_964539915.1 uncultured Acidobacteriaceae bacterium
AGATGTGATCCTTGCGACACAGGCTGATCTGCGCGCCAACGCCGATCATGCGATCGCGACTTTTTCGGCCGACTCGCGCCAAGTAGACGGCTTGCGAAGCGAAACCAAGATCCGGCAGTTTTCCCTTACGGTCGATGAGCCGCCGACGCTCGGCGGAACAGACGCAGGTCCGAACCCCGTCGAGCTTGTCTTGGCTGCGCTTGCCACGTGCCAGGAAATCACTTATCGCGCCTATGCTACAGCGCTCGGCATTCCGCTGGAGAGTGTCTCAGTCAAGCTGGAAGGAGTGCTCGATCTGCGCGGCTTCTTCGCGGTGAAAGACGATGTCCGCGCCGGCTTCAGCGAAGTCCGCGGCGTGGTCAATCTGAAAAGCAGCGCACCTGCTGCCGAGCTCGCCAAACTCAAGGAAGTGGTCGACGCGCACTGCCCGGTCCTGGATATATTGCGCGCACCGTTGCCGGTGGATATCCAATTGGAAACGGAGCGAGCACTCCAGCCCGCCTGACGTGGGCGAAAACGCGGCAAAGTGTCTAGGCATCTTGCACAGGGCCATTCTGACTGTTCGATAGGTCACGCTAGTAGTGCGATCCTGAGATTCGCATCCGGTTCGGCAGGCTTTCATGCGAATGTTGGAAATCGAAGGACGACTAGCGAATACCGATCCTAGTGGAGCTTCGGATTTGACATTTCGCTTCCCGAGTTCGCAGCCAGGCGGGCAGCGAATGTCAAAACCGCTCCACTAGGAAGGGCCTGCTCGATCAAATGAGTTCTCGACGTCATCGACGCTTAGCCATTTTGCCTTACGCCGTGATCTCGTCTTCGCGGACACAACAACCGTTGAGGCGGATCATAGGGTACGTCGCGGATTGCTTGTTCAGCCATACGGTATCTTCCAGGCTTGATACCGCCGACGCTCACGACGGTAGTCCGGTGAGCTATGGTCATCAGCTTGAGCGCCTTTTCTACACGGCCTTGTCACGGAGCACGTGGTTCCCCTAGGCCCGTTGATAAATTTGGCGGCCACATCGAAAAACATTACACGACCCAGGCAGGTGAAGCTCCAAGAAGTTCACGGCAGGTCGGCAAACGTTGGAATTCAAACGCGAAACCTGCGGGCATAAAATTCGCTAACAGGCGCATGATCAGAGGGAGGGCCCATGTCCAAAATTGTTGATGAAGTTGTCGCGGCCAACAAGAAATATGCGTCGGGTTTCGGCGCTAAAAGGGTCCTGGCGCTGCCACCTGCGCGTGGATTTGCGATCCTCACCTGCATGGATGCCCGCCTGGACCCCGCGAAATATGCAGGCCTTGCCGAAGGTGACGCCCATGTGATTCGCAACGCCGGCGGACGCGCCACGGACGACGCCATCCGATCCCTGGTGATTTCGCACAAGCTGCTCGGTACCCGCGAATGGTTTGTAATCCATCACACCAATTGCGGGATGGAGCTTTTCACCGACGGTGTCATGGGCGATTTACTTGATGACAATCTGGAAACGGCGAATTTTGACGGCAAGCTTTGGTCGAATCCAACGCACGGTAGCGGAGCCAGTGCCGGTCGATTCATAAAATGGCATACAATCACGGATCAGCCGTCAAGCGTGACGGATGACGTGCGCCGCATTCGCGAGCATCCGCTCGTTTCCGGCAAAATTCCGATTTACGGTTACGTCTACGATGTTCACTCTGGCAGTCTCGTCGAGGTAAGGGAGGCCACCGCGGCTGGCCGCTCCCGGTGAGTAGCGCGTAGCGGGGGCCTGTGCGTAGCAGGCCCGCCGCCGGCGCGAAACTTCTTCGCTCAATCCAGCATTGCCCGTCCGCTCGGCCGGGCGCATCAGTCGTCGCGCGCTTGGCGGGCCGAAAGTTGCGTGGCTGAAAACGGGACAAAATGATTCGGTTCGGAAACTTCGCTCAATCCATGGCGACAATGTCTGAGTCGCTATCCGAAAACTTATCCATCTGCAGCTCAGGCTGATAGACGTGAAATGTGACGGCGAGCGTCGTTCGTATCGTTGCCTACGATGTGGGCCTCTTCGCGATCGACCTCGAGAAAGGCATCGCCCGCCGCGTGATAGAGCTTTTTGCCATTTCTTACCTCAAAGACACGGCCTTGCAGAACCCACGCCCAGCCCCGCGACCCATGATTGTGCTTAGGCGTTCTCGTTCCTGGATGCCAAACAATCTCTACTGCTTCAATACCGTTGCCTCGGTGACGAATGATCCGATCGTAGCCTCCAAGCGTTAGTGCCATTGCCTGCTCCGCTCTGCTTGACTGACACTCGTTTGCCGGCTGACTGAAGCGCTTGCTGCAGTCGTTCGGATGTCCCTGGCGCCGGAAGGTGGAGTCCTGGCGAAAAGTTCGGCAAGGTCACCACACTGCGCACGGATGTCCGGTATGGCGATGCATTCCCAGAAAGCGGCGCGCGTCAGCGGACCGATGGCGCGCACGCGATTGGATCGTCGTGATGAGGCGTCAATCAGCGAATATTCTTCGTCGATATCGAGACCAATGCTCAGTGGGTCGGGTTGTGCTGCGCCCCGCGCGAGCAAGGAGCGGATGAGAGGATTAGTCGATTGACGAGGATCATGTATGGGTCCGGTACAATCGACCAGTCGGGCAAAATTACAGGTTTCGGTCTCGTTCCGACCGCGGCGAACTATTCTGATGGTGACGGCATCTTTCCTTTGTTCGGCATCGACAATGCGCCCGGCGATGATCTCAAGCCGCCCTGCGGCACGAAGGCTGGTAAGTTGCGTCTGAACTTCGGGCGCCAATCGGTGACGGTGCACATCCCAATATGCGCGGACATGTCGAACAAAGCGCTGTCTCTGAGCCAAGGACATCGACCGCCATAGGCGCTGGGTATGAGGGCGAAGCGCATCGATGGCGGAGCGCCAATCGCCTCCCTGGTTCACGACCTTGGTGCAGAGCTGACGGACCCATGAACTCAGCTTGGAAAGCTCGGCGCCAAATGGAACATCCTTCGCAGCGACCACAATCGGCTTCACGTTTCTATGTACCTGTGACAAGAGCCCCCGGGGGGACAGCGCCGTGATCTTCCCACGGTGACCCTGCC
>CAZILJ010000264.1:0-3748 GCA_964539915.1 uncultured Acidobacteriaceae bacterium
GTATCCGTTTCCTTCGGCACGCAATGCATCGAGAATGCGCTGCTTCGAAATCACGCCTACCATATCCATTCCGCGCACAACCGGGAAATCGTCCTGCAGCGAGTGCACGGCCTTCTCCAAGGCATCTTCCAGGGTGTCGGCCGGGGAGAGCGTGGCGAAATCGGTGAGCATGACTTCTTCCAGGCGGACGTTGTCGAGCACGGATTGAAATACGAGTGCCCGCTCTTCCAGTTGGGCAGCGGAGAAGACGATAACGCCGACCATGGTCAGCCAGCTATCGCTGAAGAGGCCAGCGAGCATCAGGACCATGGCAATAGCGTTGCTGATCGAAACGGCGCGGCGAGTTGCCGAAGGAGCGTCGAGAGTGCGAGTCAAGAGTGCGCGCAAGATGCGTCCGCCATCGAGTGGATAGGCGGGCATGAGATTGAAGATCGCCAAATAAAGATTGGCCCACACCAGGCTGCGCGGTAGGTTGGCGGCCTGCAGAAAGGGCCACCTCCAAAGCTCGATTCCCCGTCCAGACGCCGCTACGACGGCGGCTGACAGCAAAGCCAGAGCCAGGCTTACTGCGGGTCCAACCAAAGCGAGCCGGACCTCCCGTTTCCACAGCAATGCAGGCGGTTGCAGTTTCTCGACGCGTGACTCGTCGTAGAGCGCGACTCCGGTGAGCGGCAGCAGGATCACTGCTTTCGGGATCAGGCCGAAGCGGCGAGCGGCAAACATATGTCCGGACTCGTGGGCAGCTACGCAAGCGAGAATAATGCCGGCGAGCGCCATATCGCGGGGTCCGTTCGCGGCGCCTTGATGGGCGGCGTACTCCGTCCAGAAGATGAACATCGGCAGGATAAAAAACGTGAGGTGAATGCGGACATCGACGCCGAACAGACGTCCAACCGAAATGGACCAGCTTCGCATAAGGCTTCGCTACATTTATTCTACATGGATGGATATAGTGAATGCGGCATCCAAAAATACAGAGGCATGCGAGTGATTGCGGGTAAATATCGAAGCCGGCCGCTGCATTCGCTGCCCGGCATGGACGTTCGGCCCACGTCGGACAGGCTGCGGGAAACTTTGTTCAATGTGCTGACTGCCGGGAATCCGGCGGCGCTCGAGGGCAGTGTCTGGTTGGATCTGTTCGCCGGAACGGGAGCAGTTGGAATCGAAGCCCTGAGCCGCGGAGCCAAGGAAGTATACTTCGTGGAACACTCCGCGGCGGCGGCGGATGCGATCCGAAGCAACCTGGAAAGCTTGGGCGTCGGCAACGGCTACAAAATCCTGCAGGAAGAACTTCCGCGAGCTTTTTGGCGAATGGAGCGCCAGCATGTGGCGGCCGACGTCGTGTTCATCGATCCTCCCTACCGCATGCAAGACGCTTACACGAAAACCTTGCGAGCACTGGCGGATTCATCGCTGGTATGGGCAATGTCGGTTGTGATTGCCGAGCATGAAAAGAAATTCGACCCGGGAGAGGAATTTGGACCTCTGCGCAGATTTCGTCATTTGGCGCAGGGCAGGGCAGCTCTGAGTTTTTATCGCATGGGGAGCGGAGGAGATATCCGAGTCAGAGCTGAGAGTGGATTGCTGTGAGGGAGCGATCCGCTCCCTCTACATAATTAAGTCGTCGGTGCGACGAACGATGGGATGCTGCATTTCTTCCAGATCGTTCTTCACCATGTTCAATCCATATACGCAGCCCTCGAAGTTCCTGGACAGGCTTGCAAACAAAGGCGCGACCTTGGCGTATTCGAAGTGTTCGAACTTGGAGACGATGTAGTAGCTTTCCTTGCCGGCCTTCACCCACTCCACAAAATTCTCAAGGCGCTGATGCCGAAGGCGGAAGTGATTGATGCTTTCAGGGAACATTCCCGCCAAGAACAAGGTGTAATCGCCGATATGTTTCCGCACCTGGCGCTCCCGGTCAAACGAAGGCGCGGGGCCGTAGACGGGATCGGATTCCAAAAGCATCTCGCCTACGTCCGCCAGGGGACGCTTGGACGCGTCCTGAACCTTGTACAGTTGATCAGTGTCGCAGAACTCCGCCAACAGATGAGATACGTAGGCGACGATCTGCGGATCTCGAATGCCGATTTCCTCGGCGTAGTGTCGTCCAACCAGATCCTGAAACAGCTGCTGCAAAGGATGCGATTCCGGAATCATTCTTGAGCCCCCTGAACTCCGCGTGGTACACGGACTTTCAGCTACTGCGTGACTAGTACATTAGTTTGATGCTCAAACGCAAGTGACTTTTGTTTATCGACATGATTCGTTTTCCTGATCAGTTAGAAGTGGAAGGATTGCGCACGAGTTGTGAAGCTAATCCGTTAGAACATCGCGGTTTGAAAATGAGGCGAGGTCGGAATTCGCTGTATTTGTTGGCACTCGAAGGTGACGGCTGCCAATTCTCGGGTTCGTGCCCCCTCTATGCTTGTAAAATGAGGGGTACCGGAGGAATCGGATGGAACGGAACAACATTTCAAGCGGCACCACGTGGGAGCCTATCGTCGGTTACTCTCGTGCTGTCAAAGTTGGCTCGAATGTGCACGTTTCAGGGACAACGGCCACTGGAGCGGACGGAAAGATCGTTGGCGTCGGGGATGTGTATGCGCAAGCCGTGCAGACGTTGAAGAACATCGAAAATGCATTGCAGAAAGCCGGCGCCGGGATGAAAGATGTAGTGCGCACTCGCATGTACGTAACGAACATCGCGGAATGGGAAAAGATTGGCAAGGCGCACGGCGAATTCTTCCGCGACATTCGTCCAGCCACGTCGATGGTGCAGGTGAGCGCGCTCATATCGCCGGAGATTCTGGTGGAGATCGAGGCCGATGCGGTGTTGCCGTGAATCACACCTGCAGCTCAGGTCAACGGTTTTGACATCTTCACGAAATGACAAGGCAGCTTCGGAGTCAGGTCGGCGGGAAAGGGAGCGGTGCCCGTTTCGATATATCCCCGTCGGCGATAGAAGCGGGGTAACTCCTTGCGTACACTGACAATCTGCAGATCCATGTGCCCGCAGCCTGCCTTGGCACCGTATTCCTCGGCGGCAGTCATCAGTTGGGAACCAAGCCCAGACTTCTGGTGTTGGGGATCGACCGACAGTAGCCCCAGGTAGGACCGTTCACTCCTGACTTCGACGTAAACGCAGCCGCGCAAACGGCCCCGTTCGTCAGCAACCAGAAAACTTCCCTTTTGAAACAACTGCCTCACACTGTCCAGGTCGATACGATCATGGTCGATGAAAAAGCTCTCGGCCTGCTGAAAGGCAGCGTTAATCACGGAGACAATGGCTTCGGCATCCTGGATTTCCGCTGGGCGTAGTTCCAATGCTCCTCCCCCCAGGTCAAGTGCTGTTCTCACCACCCGACACAGGCGATCACACAAAGGGTATAGAATCCTCCCGCCATTAATCTTACGAGAGCGGCCGAAGGGCCGGCCCGCCAATTCGGAGAATAGTTCTGGGAGATCGCATGAAGCAGCTACTCTTGATTTTGTTTCTTGCATTTGCCACGTGCGCGATCGCGCAACACTCTGCTTCGTCACCCGCGGTGGTGACGGCCATTCGTGCTGGCACTCTGATCGATGGCAAGTCCGATAAGCCGCGGCACGATCAGGTCATTGTCATTCGCGGCAACCGCATCGAGAGCGTCACTGACGCGTCGAATGCGAAGATCCCAGCCGGGGCGACGGTCATCGATTTTTCGAAGGAAACCGTGCTGCCTGGCCTGATCGATTCGCACACGCACAT
>CAZILJ010000265.1:0-4560 GCA_964539915.1 uncultured Acidobacteriaceae bacterium
GGGCGCTGAACAGGTAACTCCGACATCCTGTTAACCAGTTCGACAAAGAAAATAAAGCCGGCATCATCCTACAAGCGGAATCGTCAAGCGGCGTACGATTCGTGTCGAGAATTGTAAAAGGCCGCACTCGCTAACTAACTAAGCCGTTTGCCAAGTGGTAATCCCGCCCCAAGAAATAGGGGCTTCTTGTCAGAAGCCCTCTGGCGCCGGTATGAGCGGTTATGAAAGGGCGCCGCCTCTCGATGAATTCTCTACCCGCGCGAAGCGTGCTCTTTCGCCTTCGCGATGTCCTGCTCAACCTGTTGTCGTTGCGGATAATCCGGATTCGCTTTCAGCAATTGCTGCCAGGCGTCAATCGCGCCCTTGGGATCTTGCTTGCCCTGCCACCGCACCCAGCCCAGGTTAAACAGCGTCTGCGGATGTCCTGGCCGGTACTTCAAAGAAGTCTCCATCGCTGCCAGCGCTTTTTCCGCATTGCCCATATACCAGTACGCCGTGCCCATGTCCGTCCGCACATCCGGATTGTCCGGATGAATCAACAACGCGCGTTCGTAGTATTGAATTGCCGGCGGAAACTCTTTTCCGTCGTAAAACAGATTGCCGAGCTTCACGTACGAATCGAAATCCTTCGGATCTCTGTTGACGGCTTCGAGCAAGGGTGCCGCTGCCTGCGTCAGCACAGCTTGCGCATTCGCGTCTGGCTGCTGCTGGACCTCGACACTTCCCGGTTGCGTGGTAGTCGATGCCGCGGCCTGTGCCGTAGCCGTAGACGCCGATCCACGGAACAAATATCCCAGCGCTACACCGAGCAGGAGACAGAACACGGCCAGCAGATAAGCCTGCCTGCCCGTCCACGCTCCGTTGCTTCCCGAACTGCTAGTTAATTGCGACCGCACGCTCTTTGCTCCGCTCATTTCGCTTCTCCGATCTGGTGCCGGCAGACGCCCGTTGCGGCGATTCCAAGTGAAACAGGCGAGTGACCGCAGCGGTCATCTTCTCCTGTTCTTCCTTTTCTGGAAGTTCTTTGAGTTCGCGAGCCAGGGAGCTGGCAATCTTCTTTATGACCTGCGATGTGATTGCGTGTAGCGACTGGTCCTGCTCCCGGGTAAACGGCCCGCGCTCTTCGATGAAAGACTCCAGTTCCTGCCGGCAAATTTCGTCGAGGCGGTGGCGCAGTGCCACGATGATCGGCACCATACTTTCCGCCTGCAGTTTGCCGCGGAAAGCTTGTGCCTCCGCAGCGATAATCCTCTCCGCCTCTGCGACTGTCGACCTATATTCCGTGGCGTTGTTCTTGACCGCGTGCTCGAGACCGTCCAGGTCATAGAGGAGGATTCCGTCAACTCTGCGCACGTCCGGTTCCACGTCACGCGGCATGCCGATGTCCATGATGACCAGTGCAACGCGGTTGCGCTCAATAGCAATTCTTTCTGCTTCCTCGCGTGTTAGAACTGCATGCGGACATCCCGTCGCGGTGATCACAATGTCTGCACGCAGCATGCAGTTCCAGCGATCCGCTAACCTGGCAGCCGTGCCTCCAAACTTCTCCGCCAGTTTGCGCGCTCGCGCTGGCGATTGGTCGATCACCACCACGGAACCAGCGCCGCTGTCTATCATGGAACGCGCAGACAGTTCGCTCATTTTTCCCGTTCCTAGCAGCAATACTCTTCGGCCATCCAGAGATCCGAAAATTTGGCGCGCCAACTCGAGCGCCGCCGTCGGAATGGAGACCGCCAGCTTTTCGATCGCCGTCTCCTTTCGCACTCGAGTGGAGACTTCGAGCCCTCTCGCTATCACGGCGTTCAGAAAACGCCCCGCCGCGCTCACAGTGCGTGCCTGCTCCCACGCGGCTTGGACCTGCGCAACGATCTGCGGCTCGCCCAACACGATCGAATCGAGTCCAGACGTCACTTGGAAAACGTGGGTCAGCGCGCATTCATCCAGCAGGCGGTAGAAGTGCTCCCACTCGGTCAGCTTCAGCCCATGCTCGACCGAAAGAAAGTTGAGCAGCGAGTTGGCGGCCAGCGTTGGCTCACTCGCCCATACCAGGAATTCCGTCCGGCAGCAGGTGGAGAAAACAACTACTTCCTCGATGCCCTCCCCACTCTTCAACTGCCGCAACACTTCGTAGCGCCGGTTCTCACTGATCCAAAAGCGCTCTCTCATGGCCAGCGGAGCCGTGCGGTGGTTCAGCCCGATCACCATGAGCGTAGGTTCCAAAATGAACACCTAGGAGAACAAGTTACAGCTACGGAATCGCAAGCCATTTGCCAAAGATCCCTGCGGGATTGACTCCTCAATCACAATGTTTTCAACAAGTTGTAAGACACAAGAACGATCGGGAGCGTTCATCGCTGCTTGCAGTGCGGCATATGGCGCGGATCGCGAGTCTTTTAACCCGATCTGCCTGCGCTCGACCAACTTAGCCTCTGACCACGATCACGACCGGACGTGACTGCGATCACTGACCACTACCCCCGCTTTCGTAGAAACTGCTAGACGATTAGCACGTTCTTACCCAGTTCTCGAAACTTGTCTGCGAGATTCCCGCTTCAGCGCAGACAAAGAGGCGGGGACAATCAAGGTTCCGAAAAGGAAAAGCAATCATGAAGATGACAAAGCTCGTAATCCTGATCGTGATGATCGCTGTGGCGCTATTCCTCGTTTTGCCTAACCTCTCATGGGCCGCCGAAGATGGAGCAGCCATCTACAAAGCGAAATGCGCTGCCTGCCATGGCGCGGACCTTGCGGGAAAACCGGCCGCCAAGATTCCCAGCCTGGTTTCTGACGATGCTAGGAAGGCTTCCGATGCCGATCTGATCGATATGGTCGCCAACGGCGGCAAGGACAAGAAAACCATGCATGCTTTCACCAACAAAGGCTTGACCCCGGACCAAGTGAAGGCGGTCGTGTCCTACATACGCGAGGCGCAAAAGAAGTAGTTCAGTGTTCCGATGGTAGGAATCGCTGTTCCGAATGGCGAATCCGCGCTGCCGAACGGGCAACCGCGTTACCTTGCGAGGGTGAGTGATCCGCTCACCGGCGAGTTCTGGCCTCCTTCGCCGGATTGCCGGGGTCCCCTCTTCGGTTCGCAATTACACGGAACTGCCAGCCCGGGTCTATGTGCTCACCCCTAGACTCGGGCCTTTGTTTGCCGTCCGTAACCGCGTAACACCTCCGTAGAGATGTAGCTTGCCAGTCTTCTCACCACGTCAACCCGAGATGTCGGGTTTCTTCTTGCGAAATTGATCACGACTGGCTGTGATCCTAATCACAGCCTTTTCCACGTTCCGAAAGTACTCTGGTCTTGCTTGTGGGAGTTCTTTTCGAGGCATTCGCCGAAGGGGGTAACATGGTCGTCGCCGGCACTACTCCAAACATGAGCCGAGTGGCTCACGATTTTTCCAGAAATCCAATGCTCGTCTACTGGGAGATGACCCAGGCCTGCGGCCTCGCATGCAAACACTGCCGCGCTGAAGCAATGCCCACGGCTCATCCTCTCGAACTCAACACCGAGGAAAGCAAGCGATTCCTGAACCAACTCGTCGGCTTCGGAGATCCACTGCCCCACCTGATCCTGACCGGAGGCGATCCGCTCAGCCGCAAAGATATCTACCCTCTGATCGATTACGCCAACGGCTTGGGGCTGGAAGTTTCCATTACCCCCAGCGCAACGTCCGAATTAACCAACGCCGCCATCACCAAGTTGAAGTCGCATGGAATTCACAGCCTGGGCCTGAGCCTCGACGGCCCATGCGTTCAGAAGCACGACAACATTCGCGCCGTCGCCGGAACCTTCGAGCGCACCATGGAAGCCGCGCGCCACTGCGGACGCCTCGGCCTCCCCATCCAGATCAACACGCTCGTCGCGGAAGAAACCGCCGACGATCTGCCCGCCATCTACGAGCTATTGCGCACCAGTTTTCCTGTGATGCGGTGGAGTCTGTTCTTCCTGATTTCCGTGGGACGCGGTAAGGCCTTGAACGAAGTCTCTCCCGAACGAGGCGAATCCATCATGCGGTGGGTTTTCGATCTCTCTAAGCATTCGCCCTTTGCCATCAAAACCACCGAAGCCCCGTCCTATCGCCGCATTGCCATCGACATGATGCGCTCGTCGGGGATGCCCACGCCTGACATGAAAGCAACGTCTGTCTATCAAGGCTTCCAGATTCGCGACGGCCACGGCATCGTCTTCGTCTCCAACCTTGGAGAAGTTTATCCCTCCGGATTCCTGCCGCTCCACTGCGGTAATGTACGGACCGGTTCGCTAGTCGACGTCTACCGCAACGCCGACATTTTCCGCGCACTCCACTCGCCCGATCAGTTCCATGGAAAATGCGGTGCCTGCGAATACAGCCACATCTGCGGAGGATCGCGCGCGCGCGCATATGCCTATACCGGTGATGCTCTGGGCACAGACCCGTTCTGTCCGTACGAACCCGGTTCTACGACCGCGTAGCCACGAGCCTGCGCAATGGTGACTCGGCCTGAAATGAATGACCTGCGCGAGCAAGTTCGTCTGTCGACGCGCCCTGCGAACCCTGGTACAAGACTCTCCGC
>CAZILJ010000266.1:0-3670 GCA_964539915.1 uncultured Acidobacteriaceae bacterium
CATCGCAGAATATATTAAGCCGCGAACTAAGCCGCGTCAACGGTAAAGCGATGAAAATAAATGGCGGAAGCGAGTGGGAGTCGAACCCACCGGTGACAGGATTGCCTGCCGCCCGCCGGTTTTGAAGACCGGGACGATCACCGGACCGCATGCGCTTCCGTGGAACGGCGGTGAAAAAGCCATGGATGACGAAGTGGCAGATCGTTCACCTCTTCAGCGATCTGCAGATCGTGCATCCATGGCTGCTCGTTCCGTAGGCTCGAAACCACTGGGCTAAAGCCAAGAGGAATATGGCCCCTCAAAGAGGCCTACAGAGCCGCTCTTCCACAGCCAATCATCTGGAGCGTTGTTCCGGAGCGTTGTTCCGCCGCATTCTTCCACGTGCACTGTTCCAAGGCGCTCTTTCACAACTCTCTTCCGCAGCACCGTTCCAAGGCACTCCTGCAAGGCGCTGTTCCACACTGCGTACCTACTTCGGCTGCGGAACGATGCGCAGGTAGGGTTTGGGGGACTTCCATCCGCCGGGATACTGTTTTTGGGCTTCTTCGTTCGAAACGTTGCCGCTGATGATGACGTCATCGCCCGGCTTCCAGTTCGCTGGCGTGGAAACTTTGTGCTTTGCCGTGAGCTGAATCGAGTCGATGACGCGCAGGATTTCGTCGAAGTTGCGACCGGTGCTCATGGGATAGCTGAGCTGCAGCTTGATTTTCTTGTCGGGGCCTACGACAAAAACGGTACGCACAGTAGCATTGTCGGCGGCGGTCCGGCCTTCCGACGTGCTTCCACTCTCGGCTGGCAGCATGCCGTACATCTTGGCAATTTTGAGCTGGGGATCGCCGATCATCGGGTAGTTTACTTTTGCGCCCTGCGTCTCTTCGATGTCGGCTGCCCACTTCTCGTGGTTCGTCACGGGATCGACACTCAGACCGATGATCTTGACGTTGCGCTTGGTAAATTCCGGCTGCAGGCGCGCCATGGTGCCGAGCTCGGTAGTGCAGACGGGTGTGAAGTCTTTGGGATGCGAGAACAGGACGGCCCAGCCGTTGCCGATCCAGTCGTGAAATTGAATTGTGCCCTGCGTGGTTTCGGCGGTGAAATCGGGGGCGGTATCGTTGATTCGCGGAACGCTGTAAGTTTCGGTCGCGGTTGTCATGATCATCTCCTTCGGGAATTCAATTGTGTTTTGATAAATTCGAATCGCTCAAGATTCGTAATGTCGGCCCGCACCGGTAAAAAAGCGGATGAAAACAAAACCCACCCGCTTCACCGGGTGGGCTGGGAAGAATCTCGCTGTTCCCCTAGCCACACGCCGGCGCCGGTCGACAACAACCCACAGCACTGGCGATGGAAGGAAAAAACATGATGTTAGGATAGAAGCGCTGAGTGCCAGTGTCAAACGCCCTGCCTCGCGGAACGTCTGTTCTGCAAGCTTTCTCGTAAGCTTTTCTGCATCGCTTCGGCGTCGCGTGCATCCCTTCTTTGCACGGAAATTCGAGTCCGGTAATGCGAGGCCCGGGGAAATTTATGAGCAGACCGATACGGCGGCTGGCCGTAACCCAGTGGGACGTCTTTTCTGACAAGCCGTTTGAGGGAAATTCGTTGGCGGTATTTTCTGACGGGCGCGAAGTCAGCGACGCTGAGATGCAACTCATCGCGAAAGAGATGAATCTGTCGGAGACCACTTTCATTTGTCCGCGTGATACGAAGACGGAGCGCGAACGCGGGGTGAGAGTGAGGATTTTCACCGTGCAGGAGGAACTACCGTTCGCGGGCCATCCCACGCTGGGCACGGCCTTCGCATTGCGAGGGGAATCTGGGGCGAAGGAAGTCACTCTCGAGTTGAACGTCGGAAAGGTTCCGGTGCGTTTCGAAGACCCGACGGGGCAAGCGGCGTTTGGAGAGATGACGCAGATCGATCCGGAATTTGGAATGCAGCACGATCGCGAGGCGGTGGCGCGAGCGACAGGATTGCGCGTGCAAGATTTCGATGCTTCGCTGCCGATTGAGACCGTATCGACAGGACTTCCGTACACCATAACTCCTCTGAAATCTCTGACGGTGATTCAGAACTTGCGGGTCGAGTTGAGCAAGGTCAGCGACTACTTGAATAAAACGGGCGGAAAATTCCTGTATTTCGTGGCCCGTGAAACGGTCGATCCAGCGGCCCGCTTGCACGCGCGAATGATCTTCTACAACGGAGAAGATCCGGCTACGGGGTCGGCGGCGGGATGCGCTGCTGCGTGGATGGTGGCACACCGAGTGGCCGACCCTCACGAGCGCGTCCTGATCGAGCAAGGCCTAGAAATGAAGCGGCCGAGCAGAATTTTTGTCCGCGCTGCGCGTCGCGATAACCGGATAGTTAACGTTCGCGTTGGAGGTAACGCGATCGAAGTAATCCGTGGTGAAGTTTTCCTCTGACATGTGCTGCGCAAGCTGCGGCAAACACAGAGGAGCGCTCACTCAAAATAAAATCAATGGCCAAAAAGGACCATTAGCGTCGACGGCACTTTACAGTGAGCGCGCTACACGTTAGCATTCATCTCGCTCTGACATTCTTCATATTGAGAAAAGCCTCTGTTGGTTGGGCGATCGGCTTTGACGGCCGCGACCAACAGATTGCGGAAGGCTGATGAAACCCAAGCGCACGATCCTGTGTGTAGACGACAACGAACAGTCTCTTTCCCACCGCAAAATCATGCTGGAAACTCGTGGCTACCGCGTGGCAAGCTTTTCCCGCGGAGAAGAAGCGCTGACGCGGTTTAAGCAGGGCGGCGTTGATCTGGTGATTGCTGACATGGCGATGCCGGGACTCGACGGACCGCAACTGATCGCCAAGATCAAAGATTTGTCGCCGCACACTCCGGCCATCCTCATCTCCAGCAAGGTCCGAATTTACGATCACGACTCTCAGGCAGACGTTTTCCTGACGAAGGGAATGGACGCACCTGTCGATCTGCTGGAACGCGTCCGGCTTTTGCTGGTGCGGAAGCGTGGACCGAAGCGCCTGCAGCCGCGCGTTCAGGAAGTTCCGCGACAAGTCGGCGTCGCCTAAGTTCCCTGTTTACCACTCTCTACCACTGCATCACGGCTCCCCTCTGCCTGCGTTCGTGTAAGATTCTTGACAGGCATGGCCGAAGCATTCATCGAAGCAAAAAACCTGCGGAAGACGTATCACGTGGGAAAAATTGAAGTCGAAGCGCTGCGCGGCATTTCCTTCAGCGTGCAGAAGGGCGAGTTTGTCAGCGTGGTAGGCCCATCGGGCAGCGGAAAGTCGACTCTCTTCTATTTATTGGGCGGATTGACACAGGCCGATGGGGGAAGCGTAGTCCTCGACGGCGATGACCTGGCCACGCTCACCGATGCGGAGCGAACCCGCATGCGAAAGCGGAAGATTGGCTTCGTGTTTCAGAAATTCAATCTGCTGCCGACGCTGGACGCGCGTTCCAACATCGCGATCGCTCGGGAAATTTCAGGCAATGGCGCCGGCGATCCTGCGCATTTCAACCGCATCACCGATCTTCTCGGACTGACCCAACGACTCGCACACCGTCCGTCGGAACTTTCCGGAGGAGAGCAGCAACGAGTCGCCTTAGCACGCGCGCTTATCAATAAGCCTGCGGTCGTGCTGGCCGACGAGCCAACCGGAAATCTGGATTCCAAGAACTCGGAG
>CAZILJ010000267.1:0-17174 GCA_964539915.1 uncultured Acidobacteriaceae bacterium
TTCATCATCGCCAGCCGGCCTGGTTATTCCCTCGCCGATGTGGCAAATGCACTGCCCGAGAGCCTGCGTCCGCGTCCGGAAATAACCAAGCCGTTCCACAAACAGGCCGCGACCGGAGATTTGGTTCTGAAGGGAGCGACCCTTCATCTGATGGGCGATCTCCATCAATCGGCTTCCGCGACGGCGATCCGGGAGGCGGCGGCGAAGGGCAAGCCGCTGGGTCGTTTTGTGGACGCGACGGTGGCGGTGTACATCAAGAAGATGGGTTTGTACAAGTAACCGCAAGTCGCACCGTCCTGCGGATCGTGTCGAACCCGGTATGATGGTAGGCCAGAGACTCACAAGAACTAGCTATAGCTAGTGATTCTCCGGCACGAATGCAGGGCAGGCGTCCCAAACCGCCGGAAGCAGGAGACGAGATGGCTCAGAATCACTACACCACGAAGGCCAAGCGAAGGCAAAAAAGCAGCAAGCGCAAGGACTCCACCCCGGCCACCATGGCCAAGTTGAGAGAACTGGCAGCGGCAGAGGCGAAAAAGTCAGGCAAATGAACTCGTAGCTGGCTGAATGCGGGGCCGACAACAACTGCATCGAGTCACACGTTTTCTTTCGTTGGACCTGACGCTGAGCTGGCCCGGAAGGCAGTGTCCGGTCTCGGACAGGATTTTCTCGAATACGACAGCTTCGACCGACCCTCCGTCCCGAGTAATTCTGCAAGGTGATGAAAGAATAATCTCTTCGCCCGATCTGGAGTTGGATCCGAAGGTGCTGTATCGTCGACCAGCCGGTCTCATAAGGAGCAGGCGCCAACTGGGGCTACATCGCTTTACGAACCGCCATCGAACCCGAGCAGATGGCGAATGGGCTCCGTGCCACGGTTC
The DNA here is from genome assembly GCA_964539915.1 of uncultured Acidobacteriaceae bacterium. Lineage (GTDB taxonomy): Bacteria > Acidobacteriota > Terriglobia > Terriglobales > Acidobacteriaceae > Sulfotelmatobacter. The sequence goes on from CAZILJ010000267.1 coordinate 882, forward strand.
GTTCTTTGGAGCCGCAGTTGCCCCTGGATCAGTTTCAAGCCTGGAGTGCACGGTTTCTGATAGCCAAGCCCCACGCCGCTTCCACCCGGCGCTCATCGCCGCCTTTGCCTTCGCGGCGATTCTACTAGCGGCACTCGGCTTCTACGGCGTCATCGCGTTCTCGGCTGCTCTGCGCACGCAGGAGATGGCAATCCGTATTGCGCTAGGCTCACAGCGGTCAGGAATTCTGCGGCTGGTTTTTACGTCCGCAGCCAAACTTGCGGTCGCAGGTTGGGCGGTTGGATTGTTGGGCTCCGCGGCAGCCTCCCGCCTGCTGCGCTCATTCCTGTTTGGCGTCAGTCGGTTCGACCCGCTCGTTCTTCTGCTGGCCGCGATCTTCGTACTATGTTGGCCTTATGGGCTTCTTGGACTGCCCGCTAAGGTGCAGTTGCGTTCGCGCCGACTGGGCTAGTCGAGGGTCGGTTACAATGGCAGTCACAGCTGTCGACTACCGACTCACGACCAATCACTGAATGAAGAAGAACGAACTCAAACAGCAAATTGCCGCCGCGATCCAAGCCTGCCTCGAGAAAAAGGCTGAAGAACTCAGCATCCTGGAAATGGAAAAAGGTTCGGGAGCGTTCACTGACTACTTTGTACTGTGCAGCGGAACCAATCCGCGGCAGGTGCAGGCCATCGCGGATGAAGTAGAACTACGCCTGAAAGCAGCCGAGTTGCGACCGGCGCATGTCGAGGGCTACAAACAGGCAGAGTGGGTTCTGCTTGACTATGTTGACTTTGTGGTGCACGTTTTCTCCGAGAAAGCGCGAAAGTTCTACGATCTGGAGCGGCTGTGGAAGTCGGCGAAGCGGCTGGAGCCATCCGACTTGAAGACGATCCCCAGGAAGAGAAAGCTTGAGAGCAAGCCGACCGCCTCGAAAAAGAAGAAGAGAGCGAAAGCTTAGCGGCCTGTTTTCCTTTCGTGGTTTTTGCATTCCCGATGACATCGAAGCCTGACTCCGAACCAGGTTGGGGATCTCAATACCGCCTGCTTGCATCCGAGAAGTGGAAAGCCAAGTCGGCTGCCATGGGACGGCCCGTAACCGAGGCGCTGGTGGAATATGCGCGGCCGGTAGCGGGGATGGATGTGCTGGACGTAGCGAGCGGAACCGGCGAGCCTGCAATTAGCCTGGCGTCTCGCGTGGGAGATCACGGCCACGTTACAGCGCTCGATCTGAGCGCGGATCTTCTGGCGGTCGCGGCCGAGCGATCAAGGTCGCGCGGACTCAACAACTTCACCACCCAACAGGGAGATGCGCACAGCCTGCCTTTTCCCGACAGCAGTTTTGATCTCGCAACCTCGCGCTTCGGCGTGATGTTTTTCCGAGACGCAGGCCTTGCCTTGCGCGAACTGCGGCGCGTCTTGCGGCCTGCGGCGCGGGCGTGCTTTCTGGCCTGGGGGCCGTTCGAACAGCCTTACTGGCAAAGCATGATGGGCGTTGTGCACAGGCGTGTTGGCGGCCCCATGCTGCCGCCCGGTGGGGCGGATCCTTTCCGATTTTCTACCCCCGGAAGCCTGTCGAACGTTTTGAACAGTGGCGGGTTCAATGCCGTCGAAGAAGAGACTAAAACTTTACCGTGGACGTGGCCGGGCTCGGTCGAAGAAGTGTGGGAGCAGGCACAAGCCGTTGCCGTACCATTTCGTCCGATGCTCGACCGCGTTCCCGCGGAGAAGTGGCCAGAAATCCACGCCGAGGTGCATGCAGCAGTGCGGCACTACTCTGACGGCGAGAAGATCGCGTTCGGAGTGTCGGTGGTGTTGGCCTCGGGCAAAAGGTAACAGACTGCTTCGTCATGAAAATCCGAATTGCATGGATCGGGAAGACGAAGGAGCCCGCGATCGCATCGCTGACCGAGGAATATCTCAAGAGGATTTCGCGCTATGTTCCCGTAGAAGGACTGGCGTTGCGCCAGGAAGCAGCTTTACTCGGGATGTGCGGCCGGTCGCCGGAAACAAAGGGCGGGACGAAGTCTACCCTGGCGCTGATGGATTCGCGCGGCAAAGAGCTCTCCTCCGAGCAGTTCGCCAAATTTCTTGGAGAGTATCAGGACCGCAGTCCGTTGCCGCTGGTCTTCGCCATTGGCGGAGCAGATGGCTTCAGCGACACGGCGCGAGCCGCGGCGCAGCACACGCTTTCACTTGGAAAGATGACTCTCCAGCATGAATTGGCGCGAGTCGTTCTGCTGGAGCAGGTCTATCGCGCGTTCACGATTCTGAAAGGGCACCCTTATCATTCGGGACATTAGCTTCGCTGCTGATTTCTCTTCTGCGCTCAAGGGCTATGTCGGGAACCGAAAACCGCCTTCCTCAGCCAGTTTTTTCCAGACCAGGTGAGGCAAAAGCGGACCTCCTGCTCGGCCGATTCCAGTCGTGGTCGCTGGCCATTTGAATCTGCGCACCAACGCAGTCACATCCTTTAAGGTGCGATGGACAAACAATTCCCAGGTTTCCGACGCCAAAGTGTCGCTTGAGTATCTGTAGGGAACAACTCCTGACGACGCTTGTATACGCGGCTGAACTGCGGCGTTCTTAGCGAGCCAAAGTGCGAGCCAAAGTTCAGCGCTATCAATCGCAGCTCCTCTTCCGAGGAGCCACTCTGCCACAACGATCGCGTCGTCCCTATACCAACCAAGCTCGCCGCTCGTCATTCGCCGTGCCATAAAAGTCATGTCACGATTATTTTTTCATTTCTGTAGATCCCACCAGAACCCTCAGAACCTCCTGGGCAAGTTTGCTGGCATCGGCGCCTTCCATGTTCGTGAGCACGACGACTCCCGCACGTTGCGCGGGTGCGATGGTAAACGCAGTGCTCGTCCCCTGCTGTCCGCCGTTGTGACCCACGGACGCGATGCCGTTCTCGTTGCCATTCCCCCACCCAAGGGCATACTCATCCTTGGATCCGTCCAAAGGCTTCAGCGGCGTCCACATCAGATCGCGCGTCGCTCGCTTGATCAGCTTGTCGTTCAGAATAGCAACTTCGAAATGAGCCATGTCTTCTGCGGAAGAAAGCCAGCCACCGCCCGGGATTTTGTAGCTGGAGTCAAGAAAGTCGGCATTCTGCACGGTACCCGACTCCGTCTTCTGAAAGAAACGAGTTCGATAGGGAATAATGGCAAAACGATCGTCGACTTGGGTGTGTTCCATGCCTGCCGGACCAAAAACATTCTGCCGCAAGAAGTCGACATAGTTGACGCCAGAAGCCCCTTCAATGACGCAGCCCACCAGCGTGTAGCCCTGGGTCGAGTAATGAAACTGTTTTCCCGGATCCGAGAGCAAGGGATCGTTCTTAAAGAAGTCTAACCCAGCCTGGATCGGATTCTCGAAGTGCTTCGTGTTGCCCACCTCGAGATCGTCCTGCGAACTCGATTTATAGTGCCGAATGCCGGCAAGATGCCCCATGACCTGCCGTGTGGTGATGAGCGACTGTTTCTGCGGAAACGACGGACAATATTTCTGGACGGGCGCGTCTAGATCGAGTTGTTTCCGCTCCCAGAGTTGCATCGCGGCAGTGGCCGTCAGTGATTTGGAGATGGATGCGAGGCGGAACAGGGTATGTTCGCTGACGGGCGCGTTATCTTCGGCATCGGCCAAGCCGAAGCCGCTGCCCCACTCGTACTCTCCGTTCTCCACCACCGCTAGCGACACCCCCGGAACATGCGACGAAGTCATGAACTTGCTGACGGATTCCTCGATTTGAGTACGCTTTTCCGGAGAGAGTTTAGTTTCCTGGGATTGAGAAAGGCAGGCAAAGGCTGCGCAAAATAGGACGGTAGCGCTGAACCATCTGAGGTTGCGCCTTAGTCGAAGAGAGAATTTTCCATACAAGGTCATGGGCTACCTTCCAACAAAGTTCTCTATTGTAGGCTAGGTACGCCATGAACTGCCGACCCAGATCATGCTCAGAAATGAACTGCGTTGAGATCTGGGGTTATTGCGTGACGGTGGCCTGGTAGCTCACCGTTTGCCAATGACCTGTACGGCGGACCCACACTCTGGTATAGCGATACGGCCCGCTGAAGTCTTCCCCAAGCTGGTGGCCCTTCACGTCGGCCCGAGCCGTGACGACCGCCATGTCGCCGTAAACTCGCACCACCATGTCACTCACATCGATGGTGTCGTAGCGAAGCTGGCCACTCTTGCGAGCCGAGACCGTGTCCCGCTTCGTCGTCACCTGCCCCAGAGGACTGATGGCAACGTAGTCCTCAGCGAGGGTTCGCTGAGTGAATTCGGCATCGCGGTGGATGCTGGCTTCGCGTGCTTGCCGTTCCATATCCACGATCTCTTTGACCGTAGCCTGATCGGCTGGATCGATGGATGACCGAGGATGAACTGCTACATGCTGCGCTGAAAACGCCGGTGACGCTAACAGCAGAGCCCACAATAACACTCCACACTTGTTGATCACGATGAGACCTCCGCGGTTTGCGAGGGGACAGAGATCCGCCTGACCGATCTACGCATCGTTGGATGCGGTAGTTCCGTGGAAAAGTTCCCGAGCGCGACTTTTCTCTCTACATCAATATCCTGCGAATGTTCACAAGTCATGCTTGAAACCTTCCTCCTAGAAATACAGACTGCTCCCCAGCCTCTATCATTTGCATTTCTTGGAATACCGAGCGAAGACATGTCCTTGCCCCTTAGCGCAGCTGACATCCAACAGGGTTTCAGCGCAGACCTTTGAACAAGACACTGCAACTTCCGTTCCATGGCGAGCGCCGCGCAACCCCTTGACAAGATGGACCCGACGCACTCGGCTTCGCGCCCTGTCATGTCCACTCCGGGATTGACTGTCCAGTTTTGGACAGATTGTTTTCGAGGTTATGCGCACGATCTCATCTTGGGTGCGTGGATTCGAAGGCGCACAGGTGAGGGCAGCATCTAGTAGAATCAAGCTTCCGCTCAAGGCATGGCTGACATCCGTCGTGGTCTGATCATCGTGAACACGGGTCCCGGTAAGGGCAAGACCACCGCTGCTATGGGGACCGCCCTGCGAGCCGTCGGACAAGGTATGCAGGTTTTAATGCTGCAATTCCTGAAAGGTTCGTGGCACTACGGCGAGCTCGACGCCGTCGAGGCCTTTGGCGACAAGTTTGTGATGAAGCAGATGGGCCGCGGCTTCGTCAAAGTAGGGGCGGAGAAGCCGGACCCGGAAGATGTCCGCATGGTCGAGGAAGCGTGGACCGAAGCCGATCGGGCGATTCAGTCAGGGCAATGGGACTTAGTGATTCTGGATGAGATCAACTACGCCATCAGTTACGGCATGCTAGATCCGGCCAAGGTGGTTGAAAGCTTGAAGAAGAAACCAGAAATGGTGCATGTCATCTTGACGGGCCGAAACGCGCACCCGACAATCGTCGAGGCTGCCGACACCGTAACCGAGATGCGCCAAGTGAAGCACGCCTATGAAAAAGGCGTGATGGCGCAGAGAGGAATCGAGTACTAGGTCTCGTTTCCCGGTTCTCAGTCTGAACATGTTTGTTGAGAACTGACAACTGAGAACCGGGAACTTCTTTTATGGCTTGGTTTAAACGCGAATCCGGCGAGTTAGACACTTCGGGCGAGAAAAAGGTGCGCACGGAAGGATTGTGGGTAAAGTGCGAGGGTTGTCGCCAGATCATCTGGAAGAAGGACCTGGAAGAGAACATGAACGTCTGTCCGAAGTGCGACAAGCACTTCCGGATTGACGCGCGGGCCCGGCTAGCCCTGTTGCTCGACGACAACCAGTATGAGACGTTCGACGGCAACATTTCCTCGACCGACCCGCTGAAGTTTGTGGACCTGAAGCCCTATTCCTCACGATTGAAGCAAGCGCAGAAGGATACGGGCCTGAAAGACGCCATCATCAACGCCCAGGGCAAGCTACTCGGACGGCCCGTCGTGGCGAGTGTGATGGAGTACGCGTTTATCGGTGGCAGCATGGGCGCCGTGGTGGGGGAAGCGATTACCCGGGCCGTCGAGCGGGCGGCCGAAAAGCGAATACCTCTGGTGATTGTCTCCGCTTCCGGCGGGGCCCGCATGATGGAAGGCGTCATCAGCTTGATGCAGCTGGCGAAGATTTCTGCGGCTCTGGCGCGGCTCGACAAGGCCAAGGTACCGTTTATTTCACTGCTTACCGATCCGACAACAGGTGGCGTGACCGCATCGTTCGCCATGCTCGGCGATTTGAACATCGCGGAACCGGGAGCTCTCATCGGATTTGCCGGACCGCGGGTCATCGAACAAACGATCCGCCAGAAGCTGCCACCCGGCTTTCAGCGCAGCGAGTTCCTGCTGCAGCACGGCATGCTCGATGCCGTCGTTTCCCGCAAACAACTCAAGCCTTACATCGCCCGCGCGCTGGATTTCATGGTGGCGTAAGCGGCCTTTAGCCGTTAGCTTTCAGCTGAATCCCTTGTAGCGACCTGTCATTCGCTTCGACGAACTGGCGCATAACCTGCTGCCACACTCGAATACCACCAGATGATGTTGGTAAGCTAGAAGTTGGAGCCCTGCCCAGGAGAAGTCAAGAGCTGAAGGCTAAGAGCTGATTCATGTCCTACGAAAATGCAGTGGCGAGTATGTTCGCGCTTGGGCACGAATTGTCCCAGACGCCGTCGAACAAGTTCGATTTGGCCCACATGCGCGTGCTGCTGAAGGCGATGAATCATCCCGAGCGAGTCTTTCCAAGCGTGCTCATCGCCGGGACGAATGGCAAAGGCTCAACTGCGGCGACGCTGGCATCAATTTTGCGGGCGTCGGGTCTGAAGACGGGCCTGTACACCTCGCCTCATCTGGTGCGAATCAACGAACGCATCCGCGTGAACGGGAAAGAAATCAGTGACAGTGACTTTGCGCGCCTGCATGGCGATGTGGACCGAGTGGCCGAGCGCTTGATCGCACAGGAAGAGTTGCCATGGCATCCCAGTTTCTTCGAGATGATGACCGCGATTGCGTTCGCTCACTTCGCGGCCGAGCACGTCGACCTGGCGGTGCTCGAGGTCGGCATGGGTGGGCGTCTGGATGCAACCAATGTGGTCGAGCCTCTGGTCAGTATAATTGCAGATATATCGTTGGACCATCAGAAGTTCCTGGGCAACACAGTCGGTGAAATCGCAGGTGAGAAGGTCGGCATCATCCGACCGGGCGGCGTGGTCGTGACTCTGCCGCAGCAACCGGAAGCGAATGATGTGATCGGAAATGCGATTCTCGAGCTGGTAGCGCGCGGAGTCAACGCCGCGCAGTATGTTCCTCCCATATCGCCCGCAAGCACCGACTACCTGGTATCGAGTGCCGCGAACAAATCCAGAACGACAGCCGGCGAGGATCGGCAACCCTTTCTTTGCCGATACCCGCTGCACGTCATGGGCAAGCAGATTCTTGTGGAGACGCCTTTGGTGGGTCGGCATCAGTTGCGCAATGTGGCTTTGGCGATCGCCGCTGCGGAGGAATTGAGCAAGTTAGGCATCGCAGGAATTACGCCCGATTCGCTCGCGCGGGGAATTCGCGAGACGCATTGGCCAGGGCGTTTTCAAGTAATTCCAGCTCGGGCCGATTGGCCGGAGGTTGTGCTCGATGTGGCACATAATCCAGCTGGAGCATGGGCCCTCCGGTCCGCCCTTTCAGAGCGCTATGACGACCGTCCGCTGATTTTTGTTTTCGGAGCCATGCGCGACAAGGCAATCTCAGAGATGACGGAAATCCTGTTCCCTCTGGCTGATCGGGTCATTGTCACGCGACCCGAGAATCCAAGATCGGCGTCTCCGGAAGAGATTCGGCAAGCGGGGAGCCGGACCGGAACTGAAATTGAAACAGTCCCCGAGATTGGGGCGGCTCTCGAGCGCGCTCGGAGCGTCTCCGGACTGGAGGCCGTCGTTGTGGTGACGGGTTCGATCTATCTCGTCGGAGAAGCGATGCGGTGGTTGGGAGTAGGCACATAAGACCGAGCGGACGGCTATCTATGTACATTTCTGTAGCACCAAGGTTCCGGCAGGAACACTGGGGAAGTCTTTCGTGACCCTAAGTAGTAGCCAAACGGCCAAGCCTTCGCGAGTCGTTTCGCCTAGAATGGAAGCGTGCAGGAAGTGAATTCATCGGTTGATCGAGTGCAAGCTGACCAGGTGGGAAACGGCCAACCGGCGATCGCGCCCGGAACGATTTCGCTCGCCCCTTCGCGGCGAAGTCCCCACCTCATTCCAGGAACGAATTACGGCTGGCTTAGCCGGCTGCGGTCGTACTTCTTCTTCAACCCCCTCATCTGGTTCTATACGCTGGGCATGGGATTAGCCGCCCTGCCGGGTGGGGTCTTCGACCGCACCGGCCGGCGGCTTCACTGGTTTTCGTCGACCTGGTCATGGCTGATCATGAAGACGATCGTTTCGCCTGTAACGGTCACCGGGCTCGACAAGATCGACACCTCGAAACCTCACGTCTATGCGGTCAATCATGGATCGGCACTCGACATTCCCGTGCTCTACGCGAATCTGCCGTTTCAGTTCCGGATTGCCTTCAAGAAAGAACTCCTGTCGTATCCGGTGGTAGGCTGGCAACTGAAACGGTCCGGACAGGTTTGCATCGATCAGCAGAATCCATCCCACTCGGTCAGCAGCATTCGAGCGGCGTTGAAGGGTCTGAAAGCCGGGCTGCCGCTGGTGATTTTTCCTGAAGGTGGACGCACGCCCGACGGGGAGATCAAGCCGTTTCTGCCAGGAGCATTTTTTCTCGCGATCAAGGCGCAGGTCGACATCGTTCCAATTGCGCTGGTGGGAACTTACGAATTGCTTCCCATGAACACATATCACATCAAGTCACGCCCTCTGGAAATGCGGGTGGGCGAGCCCATTTCGACGAATGGATTGAAGGCGCGCGATCTGCAGATGCTGTCCGCTCAGGTGCAGAAGGCCGTCGAAGACTTGTACTACAAAAAATGAGTGCGGGCTCCGCGCCCCTCAGCAGGCCGAGCAATTCTACGCGGCTCTCTTGTTCTCATCGCAGAGTTGTTGATAATAGTCCCGGCCGCGCTGGTAGCCCCGAGTAAACGCCTCTTCGACGTCTTCCCCGGGATGCTGGCGCTGAACGTCTTCTAGCGCAGCATTCATCGCGCCCGAGACCTGGTCGAACTCCATGCAACGCGTCTTCGCGTGCAGCGCCGCCTGGAAGCCGAGCCGATAGAACCTCTCATCGTCGGCAAAGTTTTTGCCGGCTTTCGAATAGTGGCTTTCCTCCGCGCCGCGCAGGCCAATCCACCATTGTTCGCGAGCGGCGTCAACCGACTCCGCCCCTTCTCGTTTCATCAGTTCACGCATCAGCGCCGCCGATTTTTCATTCTCCGCCAGGCCAATGACTACACTGCGGCCTTGTCGCAGAGCGTCTTCGTAGACGAAAATCTCATCTTCCGGCAGTCCCTGCGTGGTGGATTTCTCTATCTTGTCACCCACGGTCGCACCCACCGTAGCCCCAGCGGCTCCCACGATAGCGGCTCCGAGCAAGCCCAGAGCAGTAATGGGCCCGACTCCGGGCACCAGGGCGATCAGCAGCGAACCTCCCGTGATCCCGACGCCACCACCGAGCAGTGCGCCGATGGCTTTTCCCATGCCCGGTTGTTCTGCGCTATCTGTGGGCACAGAGGGCATTTCCTTTTCGATCTGCTCCATACTTCCGGGTGTCAAAAGAGTAATTTTGTCGGAGGGAATGCCGGCTTGCGATGCATCCTGCACGGTGCGCTCCGCCGCGGCTCGTGTCTTGAAAACTCCACTGATTGCTTCCATGATTCACCTCGTCAATGGCGACAGAGTATAGTACGGCCGGTGGCCTGAGAGCAAAAGCGCGCACGGCGCACGCCAAAATCCAGGTCTTTGATGCAGAAACAGAGCCAGGCGCCAGTTCGAAAATAATCGGTTTGAATTTTTCTTGCCGTAACCTTTCCCCTCGCCACGGCGTTACTCTTATGAAAGGCCACACCGCGGAGAATTCGTTGAAGGCTCTGAAGAAAGAAGCGGACGAGCGGCTTCTCATCGAAGCTGCGCAGCAGGACCCCGCTCGTTTTGCCGAGCTTTACGAAATCAATTTCGAGCGCGTGTACGCCTATGTAGTAAGACGGGTAGGGAACCGGACTGAAACCGAGGACCTGACCTCCGAAGTATTTCACCAGGCGCTTGCCAATCTGAAACGGTTTGAGTGGCGCGGAATTCCATTTGCAGCATGGCTGTTCCGCATTGCAGCGAACCTGATTTCGGACCGCTGGCAGCGGTCAGGCCGGGAGGTCCCCGACGAGTCGGGGCAGATCGAGGCCGCACAGGTAAGTCCGGTCGAGATTGAAGAAGTGGAGCGGCGCGCTACTTTGTTTCGCCTGGTCGACACCTTGCCGAACGAACAGCGTCGTGTCGTGGTTCTGCGCTTCGTCGAGCAAAAAAGTATCAGGGAAGTAGCGCGGGAAATTCGCAAGACCGAGGGTGCGGTGAAGCAGCTGCAGTTCCGCGCGCTCAGCAGTTTGCGGGCGCGCATGGAGGGTGCCGATGCCTAAGCGCTCTCTGAATCCGGGGAATAACGATACGAACAAGATCGAGGAGCTCAACCAGGCTATCGAGACGATGCTGGCTGGGACGGATGGCAAGGCTCCGAAGGTGGCAGCTGGCATTGAACCACTGCTGCGAACTGCCTCCGATTTGCGCGATCTGCCGCGCGAGAGTTTCCGCGCACGATTGAAATCTGAATTAAAAGGGAGAAAGAATATGGCTATTGTTGCCGAACCCGTTGCAGCCGTTCGCACGACGGCATCCCCAAGTTTGTCGTTCAAGAATGCTGCCAAAGCGATTGAGTTCTATAAGAATGCACTCGGAGCGCGGGAAACTTTCCGCTTCGAAGCGGGAGGGCACGTCGCGCACGCCGAGATGGCGATCGGCGACTCGATCTTTATGCTCGCGGAGGAGTGGCCCGAGGGCGGCCGGTTCAGCGCCGAGACACTGGGAGCATCGCCCGTGCAGATGGTCATCCGCGTTGATGACGTGGATGCATTTGCGGAACATGCTGTTTCAGCAGGTCTGACCGTGAAGCGGCCCCTGCAGGATCAGTTCTATGGACACCGGGACGTTCTCTTGAGCGATCCTTTCGGATACACCTGGAATGTGTCGACGGTAAAAGAAGAAATTTCGGTCGAGGAGATGCACCGGCGGATGAAGGGAATGACGACGGGTCCCGAAGGCGGGCAGATGCCAACGAAAGGGCCTGCGGTGGAGCCGATTCCGCGCGGATTCCGCACGGTCACTCCATACCTGATCGCGCCGGACGGACCCGCGCTGCTGGAATTCGCCAAGCAGGTTTTCGGTGCGGAAGAGACCCACCGGGCCGTGGGCTCGGCGGGCGGCTTGCACGGCGAAGTGCGTATCGGAGATTCGATGCTGATGATGGGTGGCGGCATTCCGGGACGTGAATTCACGTCCACTCCGAATACCCATGCGTTGCACGTCTACGTCAAAAATACGGATGCGGTTTACCAGAAAGCGCTGACGGCGGGCGCGACGACGTTGCAGGAACCGGCCGACCAGGACTATGGCGAGCGTTCGGCCAGCGTAAAAGATCCGGCGGGCAACCACTGGTACATCGCCACGCGCTTGGAGGGAAACTATAAGTGGGAAGGTGCGCCGGACGTGCAGCCGTATTTGCATCCTCTGCGCGCGGAGCCTGTGATCAACTTCCTGAAGCGCGCCTTCGGGGCTCAGGAAACGGGACGCTATACCGCGCCGGACGGAGTGGTTCACCACACGACGATCAAGGTTGGTGACGCGTTCCTCGAGATGGGCGAGGCTCACGGGCCTTATCAGCCGATGAAGTCGATGTTCTACGTGTACGTACCGAATGTGGACGCGGTGTATCGGACAGCCCTGGCGGCAGGCGCGAAATCGATGAAAGAGCCTGCTGAACAGCCGTATGGCGACCGAGTGGGAGCTGTCAGTGACATCTTTGGGAATCAGTGGTGGATCGCGACGCATGTCAAGGACCTCGCCCAATAGGGGTGACTGTCATCCTGACGTCCACGGGTTTTTGGCCGAGGGGCCAAGGATCTGTGCAATCCACCGGGACTGCTCCGACTGAACTAGGGGACTAGTTGCCGCGGTCGTCCAAACACCATGCAAAGCGAACCGACGTGAATTTCGAGTCTAGAGTTCATTATTGTTCGTAGGGGCACAGCGTCTTGACTGTACGGAGCCATCGTCGATGTCGTTGATTTACGAATATTCTGATTCGTGTCGAGCGTAGAATTCGCAAGGTGCCGGAATGCCCGACGAACCAACCCGACCGTTATACGATCGGTTGGAGCGTCTGGAGCACGAACTTGAGCGTCTAACCGCTGCCGTCGGCCGGTTAGGAATAAAGCCCTGTTCCTGGTGCAAGAAATTTCTTCGAAGCTCCGAGCCAGCCACGTTTTTCAGTCGCGACACTCCGGTTTGTTACGAATGCGTTCCTGAATGGTGGCGCTACCAATGCAACCAACTGAGCGTCCATGAGAGGGAGATCATCGAGCGCCAGCTGAAGACCTGGCTGCTCAGGTATCGTCATGCCGAAGTGGTGAGAGGTCCGGAGAAACTGCCTAAAGATCCGCCGCCCCACCTGCGGATTGTTGTCTCCTGCAATGAGTGCCAAGCTACGGGATATCTGAACAAGGTCCGTTGCGGCTTCTGCGATGGCCGGGGAACGGTTTGGATCATCGTACGCTAGTCGCTATACTCCGCTCTCCCGCACTGCAGCCTCGACCAGTGAACCCATCGCTTATCGGGTATGGCGTCTTTCCGTCCTCATGCTTCCACCCCGCTCCACCCCACCGCACTGTTTGACCCTCCCCTATCCCTTCAATAGACTGAAAGATTCAGAACAACTGCAGGTTCCTCATTATGGCTGACAGCATTCATGTGAAACTCCCCGACGGGAGCGTGAAGGACGTTCCCAAAGGTACGACTGCGCTCGACATCGCCAAGTCGATCAGTCCACGGCTGGCGGATGCGGCACTGGCGGCGAAGGCTCGTCCATTCTCGCCCGCCGAACCAAGTTCGAATGGCGATCTCATCGACTTGACCAAGCCTCTGGAGCAAGACACCGACCTTCGGCTGTTGACTGAAAAAGATCCGGAAGCCCTGGAAGTTTACCGGCATTCGTCCGCTCACCTGCTGGCGGCTGCAGTGCTGGAGCTTTTCCCTGAGACCAAACTTGGTCACGGGCCCGCGACTGACATTGGATTTTTCTACGACTTCTATCGGCCGACGCCTTTTACGCCCGAGGATCTGGAAAAGATCGAAAAGAAGATGCAGGAACTGGTGCAACGGAACATCCCCTACGCGCGCGAGTTTCTGCCGCGCGACCAAGGGCTGGCGGAGTTTAAAAAAGAGGGCGATTTCATGAAGTGCCATTTCATCGAGCAGTTCACCAAGCCCGATGAAAAGATTTCCATTTACCGCACTGGCAAGTTCACGGATTTCTGCCGCGGCCCGCACATCCCGTCGACCGGAAAGATCAAAGCGTTCAAGCTATTCAACATCGCCGGCGCCTACTGGCTGGGAGATGAGAAGAATCCGCAACTTCAGCGCATCTACGGCACGTCGTTCTTCTCAAAAAAAGATCTTGACGATTATTTGAAGCAACTGGAAGAGACCAAGAAGCGCGACCATCGCGTGCTGGGCCAACAGCTTGATTTGTTCTCGATTCAGGAGCTGGCCGGGCCGGGCCTGATCTTCTGGCATCCCAAGGGCGGAATCATCCGCAAACAGATGGAAGATTGGATGCGCGAGGAGTACATCAAACGCGGCTACTCGCTCGTGTACACCCCGCATGTGGCACGGAGACAGTTGTTCTTTACCTCGGGCCATGAGGGTTACTACTCGCAAAATATGTTCGATGCGATGGAACTCGACGACGCCGAATATCGTCTGAAGCCGATGAACTGTCCCGGCCACATTCTGATCTACAAAGATTCGCTGAAGTCGTATCGCGATCTTCCGGTGCGGCTGGGCGAGCTCGGCACGGTGTATCGCTACGAGCGCTCCGGCGTAATGCACGGACTGCTGCGCGTGCGGGGGTTTACGCAGGACGATGCACACATCTTCTGCACCCCGGAACAGATCGAAGGCGAGATTGCGAGTTGCCTGGAGTTTGCCCTGGACGTGTTGAAGGATTTTGGATTCGACAAGTTCCAGACGGAACTTTCCACCTGGAACCCCGACGATCGCAAAAATTTCGTGGGCAGCGAAGATCAGTGGATCCATGCCACCCAATCGCTGGAGAAGGTATTGAAAGAGCGCGGAATCGAGTACAAGACGATTGCCGGCGAGGCGGCGTTCTACGGACCGAAGATCGACATCAAGCTGGTGGATGCGATTGGACGATTGTGGCAACTCTCAACGGTGCAGTTCGACTTCAACCTGCCGCAGCGCTTCGGCCTGGAATATGTGGCTGAAGACGGCTCGCGCAAGCAGCCGGTCATGGTGCACCGCGCGCTGTACGGATCAGTGGAGCGCTTTTTTGGTGTGCTGATTGAGCACTATGCGGGGGCGTTCCCCGTGTGGCTGTCTCCGGTGCAGGTGGCGATGATTCCCATCAGCGAGCGTCACGCGGAGTATGCGAACAAAGTCGCGGACCAACTGAAGGCTATCGGTGTGCGCGTCGCAGTGGATGCGCGGAACGAAAAGATGAACTCCAAGATCCGCGAGCACGCCATGCAGAAAGTGCCTTTCCTGCTGGTCGTCGGAGATAAAGAGGCAGAAGCGGGAAGGGTGAACGTCCGCTCGCGCGGAAAAGAGAAGACGGAAGATATGGCGGCCGCGGACTTCGTCGAGAAGATCAGGAAACTGATCGCGGAGAAGAGCCCGGGGTTGGGCTAGGCCTAGCGAAGTTCAAGGGGGACGGCCGCCCTCGGCTGTCCTGGCGAGCGCCTGCTTGTCGCAGCGGGAATCCCGGCGATGTACCATTGTCGCGTGCACCCACTCGCGCAGCGCGTACTTTCACAGATTCGCCGGCAGCAGCTGATGAGGGCCGGGGATCGTGTCGCAGTCGCCGTTTCAGGCGGGATTGATTCGATCTCGCTCTTGCGGCTGGTGCTGGAGCTGCGGCACGAGTTGGGCATTGTCCTTTCCGTTGTTCATTTCAATCACAAACTTCGAGGGGCCGAATCCGACGCCGATCATGAATTCATCGCGCAACTGGCTCGACGGTATGACCTGGAGTTTTACAGTGACAGCGATGACGTTGCGCAGCATGCGGCGGAGGAGCATATCAGCGTGGAAACCGCGGCAAGGGAGCTGCGCTATGGATTCTTTCGCTATCTTCTGGAGTCGGGTGAATCTGGCGCGGTTCCCTCCAGGCCTGAAGCCCAGATTCGTAGTGCGCTTGCGAGTCGCAGCGCTGAAAGCGCTGCGCCACCCGAAAGCGCACCCCAGGGGCTAAAGGCCGATTCTTCTTCTGCGCTTCACGGCACGGCTGAAGCCGTGCCCTTTCACGAATCTTCAGCCCGAGAATCTATAAAACACACGTCTACACGACACACATCCGGAGAGCACACATCTCCAGGGCACGAGTCTCACGACCGCGAGTTTGCAGAGGAGAATTTTGAAAAAAATGAGACTCAAGGCGGCGGCTTAAGCACTGGCTCATCAGAACTGGCGAGCGCCCATTTGAATACGATCCTAACCGGACACACGCTCGACGATCAGGCGGAGACCGTGCTCATGCGAATGATTCGCGGCTCGGGCGTGCGTGGGCTGGGCGGGATTCATCCGCGAATCGTAGTCGAAGACGAGGACGGGGAATTTTCCGGCGAAATCCTACGGCCACTGCTTGCGATTCGACGACGCGAACTGGAGCAATATCTCAACGACATCGGACAAACCTGGCGCGAAGATTCAAGCAACGCGGAGGACCGATTCACTCGCAACCGCGTTCGCAAGCTGGTCGTACCCCTGTTGGAGCACGAGTTCAATCCCGCGGTAGCGGAGAATCTTGCGGAGTTGGCGGAGATCGCGCGCGGCGAAGAAGACTATTGGGACAACGATGTCTCAGGGTGGCTGTGTACCACAGTTCAGTGGTCGGAACCCGACTGGGCGCGCGCCGCATCGCAGAGAGCCACTCTGGTTCAGATTGCGCCTCTTAGCGGCAAGGCATCGGTCCGTTCAGACGAGGATGAGCCTCCATCTGATATTCGATCGAGGATCGACAACGCTCACGGGCTGGTCATGAACGCCTCGGTAAGCCGCGTATGGTTCCTCGGCGAACCCGTTGCCGTGCAGCGCAGACTG
>CAZILJ010000268.1:0-12040 GCA_964539915.1 uncultured Acidobacteriaceae bacterium
TCGCTATCACTTCGTGCTCAAGTCCCCCAGCCGAGAAAAGCTCAACACGGCACTGCGTGCCCTGCTCGCTTACGCCGCACAAAAGAAGATTCCGCGCACCCAGGTCATCGTGGACGTCGATGCGCTCTGGCTGATGTGAACCGGCCTGAAGGAAAGCAAAAACGGAGCAGCCATGCCTGCATGGCCGCTCCGGCTGGTTATTTCTCTTTCTTTTCGTTCTCCGACTCGGGGTCTCGGACGAACGCCATCCCATGCGGGCTGACCATTCCGGTGACCACGTTGGTAAGTACTCCGTTGTCAAGATTGAGAGCGCCGACAGAAGTCGGAGCGGCCGAATACGCTGCACCCGGCTTGAAAATGTCCTTCGAGATGGCGTACACGGTTTCTCCGTCGCGGTCCGAAACCAGTATCACACCGTGCGTGGTCTCCGCATAGATTGTGTCATCGATCTGCACGGGAGCTCCATTCAGTCTCAGCGGCAGATGATAAACCTCCTGATCAAAAGCCCCCGGATTGTGCAGAATAATGAGCTCCGAGTCGGCTTGACTGTCGAGAACCAAGTCTCCGAATGGATCAAACTTCATGGAATCCGGATCCTGCAGATTCAGCGCGATCGGCGAGTCGCTTGGTATATTCGTCGCGCTGGCAGTCCCAAGGAGAACCGGGCTAACTTGCACGGTGTGGCCTTTCAGTTGTGCCCGAACGATCGCCGGCTCAGTGTTCGGGTTCTTCGCCGGATTGGAGGCGCTGATAAAGATTTCGTCTCCGCGGAATGCCATGTCGTCATATCCACCTCCGTGTGCAGTTGGACCGAACGTGTAGAGCTGCCGGGTTCGCGTTTTCGGATTGATGATCACGAGGTTCGGACTTGCATCTTCATTTTGCAGCGCCCACAAAAGCCTGGTGCGCGGATTCACTTTCAGCCCGTCGTTATGGCCTTTCACGGTATAAGTCGTGATGACGTTGCCGTTGAAATCGTATTCCACGATAGTGCTGCTTTTGCCATCCGAGCCGTCCGGAGCGATTCCATTGCCATAGCCAACGAAGATGTGGTCAGCGAGTACGGCTATAGAGTCCGGCTGGGTGTAAACGCCTGGGACGCTGGTGGCAAACGTAGAAACCGTATATGGAGTCAACGCGGTTACTTGTCCGTGGGCGGCCAACGCAGCTACCAGGACTGCACATAAGGTGAGGGTTCGTGCGGAAAGGGATAGTTTCATGGCTGCTTCTCCTCGAAGGGAATGTCCGTGATCTCGGACGTGGTTCATTAGTAGCAGCCCGTGCCTACCTTGACTGTTAACAGTCTGTGAATTCCGAAACAGTCGAAAACTGCGCTCTGGGTTCTATCGCGATTGCCAGTTCGTGTGGAAGGGCGAGATCGTGAAAGTCAGGACCAGCATGATGAGTGCAAGCAACGCCAGTACCCAGCGATTCGCAGGTAGATCGGGATACCCAGGGGCCTGCCGCTGGCGGAACGTGACCACGTTCATCACGATGAGCAGCCCCGCCCACACGCGCCATCCGACGTAGGCTCGGCCGAGAAAGAGGAGGGCGATGGCAGTGATCCACGAAACGACGCGATGCACCCGCGGGGCTAGAGCATACACGATATGCCCCCCATCCAACTGGCTGCTGGGCAGCAGGTTCAGCGCGGTCGCAAACATACCCACCCACGCGGCCACCGCCGTGGGGTGCATATAGATCTGAGTCAAAGGCAAGGCGGCGATCGGATGATTCGGGGCTATCGTGCTCAGAACGTGATGAACAACGCGGAAGATCAGCGGAATTCCTAGTTGCAGATCCGACGGACCCATTCCGGCAGCAAGCGGTTTCGAGAGCATCATCGCAACCGCAAGTGTTATGACGGCCACGACGAATCCGGCGATTGGTCCTGCAATGCCAATATCAAACAACGCGGCCCGCGAACGAATCGGAGCCTTGATTCGAATGACCGCTCCCAAGGTGCCGATCAACGTTGGCGCCGGAATAAAGAAGGGAAGCGTAGCGCGCACGCCATAGTACCGGCAAAACAAGTAGTGACCCATCTCATGTGCGAGCAAAATCGACAGCAACGTGCCTGAAAAAGGAATACCGAGAAGCAGCCGCGATGGTTGCGCGACGATCCACCCAAGCGGGAAGAAGGGAAGCCATTCATCTCCAGCGGCAAACGGCGGCAAATTATTCAGAAAGTTGAACTCCATCCGCGCCCCCACAACCAGCGTGGTGAAGACGGTCGCCACCAGCAGCAACGCGTGCAGCCAATAGCGCTCCCGCGGCGGCCTTCCCTCAGGACGCGGGGGCGGGCGGTAGTACTCGAGCGTGGAACTAGGAATCGGGGAATTAAGTTCCGACATGATTCTTCGGCGGGGAACCGGAAGCGGGACCCAACTCTGATGCTACTACGAGCGAAGAAAATGTGGAGCGCGGGGAATTCCTCGAGCCGCCGATTCGAAGCCAAAACGGGTTCATATCAGGTCACGTCTTAAGGCGTGCCGCAACCTGCGCGAACAGAAATCGCCTTCAGACGCCGGAGGGCCGGGAGAGTCGCTCAGTCAATCGACTGCAATTCTTTTCCCGGCTTGAAGCGCACGGCCCTTCCGGGCGGAATGGACACTTCGGCTCCGGTGCGCGGGTTGCGGCCGATCCCGGTCTTTCGTGGACGCACGTTGAACACTCCAAATCCACGCAGTTCAATGCGATTGCCGCCGGCCAGCGCCTTCTTCATGCTCTCGAAAACGGTTTCCACGGCCAGCTCGGCCTTGGTCTTCGTGATGCCGGTCTTGGCCACCACTTCATTGATGATGTCGAGCTTGATCACAAGCGGCTCCCGGGTGCAGGGTCAAAATGATTGCTTCAAGTGATTGATGCTAAGGGAGATAAGTAAGATTGTCAACGGGAGCATCTATCCCGTAAACTGGCAGGCACCCAGCCAGCAAGAATTGAGTAACTTTGTAATCGGGTAATCGATTGTCATCCTGAGCAAGCGTTCTTTGCGCAGCGCAGGATCTGGACGAGCCGGGCCAGCGCCGCGTTCTACGCGACCCAATCAATGCGCGTTTTGGCTCGCGTCCCTATCGATGTGACGCCCGAGAGTTTTTCAACTACTCAATTCCAAAATGAATCAATTGCTCAATTTACCCAAGGAGTTTCATGCTGAAGAGTGATCGCTGGATCCGCAAGATGTCCCAGGAACAAGATATGATCAACCCGTTCTCCGAAAAGCAGGTGCGCGAGGGCGTGATTTCCTACGGACTGTCGTCTTACGGCTACGATCTGCGCGTAGCCGACGAATTCAAGATTTTCACCAACGTGAATTCGACGATTGTCGACCCCAAGCATTTTGACGAGAAGTCCTTCGTCACGGTGCAAACCGACATCTGCCTCATTCCGCCCAACTCGTTTGCCTTGGCGCGCTCGGTCGAGTATTTCAAGATCCCGCGCAGCGTGCTGACCATCTGTGTCGGCAAGAGCACCTATGCGCGTTGCGGCATCATCGTCAACGTCACTCCGTTCGAGCCCGAGTGGGAGGGCTTCGTGACCCTCGAGATCTCAAACACCACGCCGCTTCCGGCGCGCATTTATGCCAACGAAGGGCTGTGCCAGATCCTGTTCTTCCAGTCGGACGAAATCTGCGAAATCAGCTATGCCGACCGCAAAGGCAAGTACCAGTCGCAGAAGGGAATCGTGCTGCCGAAACTGTAAGAAGCGGTCAGCGGTCAGCCATCAGCACGATGCGGACGCCGATTGGGATGGAACGCCGGGGCATTCGCTCCGAAAGATTGTTCGGGAAGGGCACGGCTTTCAGCCGTGCCGCCTGAATTCTCTGGGGATGCGGGTTTCAGCCCCTGAGGGTCGCTTTTTCGGCGCCGAATATGTCCTCAAGCATTGCACTCGCTACGTAACTCGCAAATACGTCGAGTACGGCTCATCGCCAATGGCCGTGAAAGGCAACATCCTCATAGGTCCGTCAGCCGTTTCGACTTGCCAGTTCTGCGCGTCCGTTTTGTTCACCGCCAGCATTTGCGCACGCGTCACTCTGGGTTCTCGGTCAGTTACTGCGAACAATACGACCGGCCCCACCAGCAGCCCGACCGTCTCCGCGTGCTGCCGATCAACCTCTTCTAGGCGCGCCTTCATCGGAAGCTCAAGGTCAACGCGGTCGCCACTGTTCCAGTGCCGTCGAACTTGCGCGAAACTCCCGGCCCGTGCGGCCTCACGTTTGCCGTTGACCGATATCGAAGCCCCCTCGGCCCACGCCGGAATCCGCAGACTCAGCACAAATTTGGCCGACTTTGATGCTTTCACGTCAAACTGTACGTGGGAATCGCAGGGATATTCGCTCTTTTGCGTCAGCGCGATCTGCGCCCCGTTCTGCGTGAATCGCAGTGTAGAAGGGATATAGAGGTTTACATACACCCCGTGCGCGTCGCGGAAGTAGGTGTTGATCCGGTAATCGGAGGCCACCTGCGGCATCGTCCCCGAGCAGCAAGGCCAGCCATGCGGTGAATAAACTTTGCTACCCTTGAAGTTATAGTCCGAGTAGTAGAACGTCCGCCCGTCGCGTTCGAGTGGCTTCGCCCCGAGAATCGTGTTGTACATGACGCGCTCCATGCTGTCGCCATAGCGGGAGTCGCGCGTTACACGCAACAGGTAGCGCGTGAGCTTGAAGTGCGCGTACGAACCGCAGGGTGTTTCGAAGCCGCTGTGGGTCTTGGTGAGGCTGTCGTACACATCGGCGCTCCCTGTAGCGCGCAGCATCTCATCGGGTCCCCATCCGCCCGTGACAAAGCTCTGCGCCGCCAGCATATCGAAACCGTTCTTCGCCGCCTGCAAATGCTTTTCGCTTCCGACCGTCAGGTATGCCTGCATCGCTGAGCACAGGGAATTCACGTGGCTGTATGCATGTCGCCCTGCCAGATCATTTTGCCCGGCAGCCAGCCTGTCAAAGAAAACGTCGTTTAGGTATTGGACTCCAAGTGCGCGATACCGTTCTCCTGCTCCGCGCTGGTACGCCAGAAAAAGATTTTCCGGCATGGTGTAAGACTCATCCCAGGTCCAGGACTCGTCCTTCCCGGGCCTCCAGCTCTGGCCGTGCTCGATCGCCGTTTTTGGCAAATGCGGCAAAGCGGTGTCGGTCGTCTTCTCGAGAATCGAAAAGGCATCCGGATCGCCCGCGTACTTGTGGGAATCGATCAGTCCGCACACCAGTTTGTCGTAGCAGTAAGCAGGGAAGCGATTGTTCTCGTAAAACTGCCCGTCGATGGTCTCCGCGTACAGCCGGTTCAAGCGCAGCACTCTCTCCCGCACTGCCTGCGATCCGGTGATCGCATACACCCGCGCCAGCGCCGAGATCCACTGCCCAAACATCGCTGACGGCGCGAAGCCTGCATCAAACGTGCGCCAGTCGTAGTTAGGATCGTACCGGTACCATCCGCCCAAATCCTCGCCCGGCGCCGGCCGTCCGATCATAGCTCGGAACGGCTTGAGCAACGCGTCATCGCCAAGGTCCATAAGCACAGCATGCGTCTGTTGGAGTTGTTGCTCGTGCAGCACGCTATTCAGGGTCACATCGCCGTAGTTGAATTCTTCAAGCGGTGACGATTGGTTTGGGCTGGCTGGAAACCTGGAAGAAAGGGCGAGAGCGGACTTGCGCAAGCCGGGAATGAGGCTTGCAGTCGACGCCAATGTGACCGACTGCAGGAACTTTCTTCGAGAGACCGGGCGCGAGGGAGGCATTCGACTTCACAACCGTTGGGGATGGAGCTGCTCTAAACGAGCCTATAACAACGAATGGCCTCCAGGAAACCTGGTATTGAATTGGCAACCGTTATCGCTCGTTTTCTCCTTCTTTGAACATGTACTTAATGGCCGGCTTGTAGATCATCAGGTTCGGCTCACCGTGGTCTCGGTTCACCTTGATGCAGTTCCGGTCATACCATTCAATAATGCCGCGCACCTCTTCGCCGTCGCGCAGAACAATCACCATCGGCGTACGCGACTGCATCTGCTTCTGATAATAGAAATTTTCGGCGTTGGTCTGCTCCGGAGGCGCGGGCTTTTTTGCTGCGCCGGCACCTCCCGTCATACGATCCACTCGATCCATGCGCTCCCCGCGATCATGTCGCTCTGGTCGCTCCCGTCGTTCCTGCATCTGCGTGGGAGCAGAATTGTGGTTGTTGTGATTTTCCACCCGAGACAGAGTTGGCCGAATCAATTTGCGGTTGGCGAAGTTTTCCTTTTCAGCAATTCCGGCTGGGAGGGGATCCATAATTTCTTTCATAGTGGCAGACCTCAAGTACACACGCATTCACGCAAACCACCACAGGCGGGACCTTCGGAATGTAGCTGCAGGCGTGAAATTAAACTTACCGTAGCACAGGAAACTCCCCTCTGACAATGCTTCCTTCGTGCCAGGCGCAAAGTGCGCTAAATTGTGCACATTATTCCTAGAATATCGATTTCGCCGCTAGCCGGTGTTCGATAAGTCGGCACCGCGGCGTTCTTTGCCGCTCGATGTCACAATCGCCACAAGACTGGCCACCAGAACGACCGTCCATGCCAGAACCGGCGGGAAACTGCCGCCGTAGCGGCTTTCGGCCAGTTTCGCCTGGATCACCGAATTACGGGACGAGAAAAAGTTGCCGATCTGATATGCGAATCCCGGTAACGTGCCTCGCACGGCCGGAGGCGACAGTTCGTTCAAATGCGCCGGAATCACTCCCCAGGCGCCCTGCACCATAAACTGCATCAGAAACCCGCCCAGCGCCAGCATTGGTACGGTATGCGAATACGCCCACAGCGGAATAACAGGAATTGTCAGCAGCGCCGCGATCACGATGGCTCGCCGCCGCCCGATTCGTTCCGACCACGTCCCAAAGAAAACTCCCCCCAGCAACGCCCCGATATTGTAAACAATCGCGATGAAACTCACCGTCTTGGGAGTGAATTGCAGATTCTTCTCCAGGAATGTGGGGTAAAGGTCCTGCGTGCCGTGACTGAAAGAATTGAAGGCGAACATGAGCACGACGAGAAAAACGAATACGCCGGCGTGCGACCAGAGATCTTTGCCCAAGCCCCGGTCTGCGGCTCGCGAAACGCGACCTTGCAACCATGCGGGCGATTCGTCCACTTGAGTGCGAATGTAGATGACCAGAAACGCCGGCAGCGCGCCGATCACGAACAGGCCGCGCCAGCCAACGATCGGAAACATCGCCCCATAAACCAGAGCCGCCATGAGATATCCAACCACATAACCTTCCTGTAGCAGGCCCGAGAAGAATCCGCGCCCCTCTGCCGGCAGCGTCTCGAACGCCAGCGCCGCCCCTACGCCCCATTCGCCGCCCATCGCAATTCCGAAAAGAGCGCGCATGATGAGAAATACCTTGAAAGAAGGAGCGAACGCTGAACCCAGCTCAAACACCGAATACGCAATGATGTCGACCATCAGCGTCGGGCGCCGCCCGAACCGGTCTGCCATCAGTCCGAACAGGAATGCACCGACGGGACGCATGGCCAATGTCAAAAAAATGGCCTCGGTGACCGCCGAAACCTTGGTTTGAAACTGAGTTGCCAGCGCGCTTACGCAGAAAATAAGAATGAAGAAATCAAACGCATCCAGCGACCACCCAAGAAAGCAGGCGATGAACGTATGGCGCTGGACCGCAGTCAACCGCCGAAAGTGACCAATGAACTCCATCGTCAATCCGTAACCCTACGCTCTTCCTCGGTGACTCAGTGTCCTCTGTGGCCGCCCTTTTTCCGGTTGCAAAGTCTTGCGGATGCTAGCATATGTTTTCGATCGGCAATCTGAAATCTCGATTCTCCCATGCCCGAACCAGACCTCCCGCAACGCCAGTCGCCCGATTCGTTGATGCTCACCGGCTTCTGGTATCGCGCTCTGGCCGCCGACCGCGTCCACCGCAATCAGCTATATAAGGCGACATTGCTGGAGATTCCCCTCGTCATCGGTCGCGATCGCCTGGGACAGCCCTTCGCCCTGCGCGACTCCTGCCCTCATCGCGGCATGCCGCTCAACTGCGGCCGTTTCGACGGAGAGAATCTGGAATGCGGCTACCACGGTTGGCAGTTCGATGTCCACGATGGCCAATGCCAACTTATCCCTTCCCTGACCGCCGATCAGAACCTCAAGGTGGATCGTATCTATGCCGGCAGCTATGCCTGCGAAGAACAAGACAGTTTTGTCTGGGTGTTCATTCCCGATCCCGCCCCGCCGGGCGCAGGATTCGCGCTGCGAGGTGAGGCTCCCGAGCCCTCGCCTCAAATCGAAAAATTCAGTTCAAAGTATAAGTCTGCGTATCTCCAGGCTGAAATGCCCGTCAGCATCGATCATGGCATCATTGGCCTGATGGATCCTGCGCACGGCCCCTTCGTGCATCAGGCATGGTGGTGGCGCGCCCAGCACAGCATTCACGAAAAGAAAAAAAACTTCGAGCCCATCCCCAATGGCTTTCGCATGAGCGCGCATACGCCCAGTTCAAATTCCGCTCCGTACAAATTGCTGCGCCTCTACGCCGACGCCGATTCCATCACCACCACCATCGATTTCGTTCTGCCCAACATTCGCAGCGAAACGATTCGGGCGGGAAAATACTGGTTCTCCAGCCTGACGACGGTGACGCCGATTGCGCGCAATCGATGCCGCATCGATGTGGTCGCGGCCTGGAATCTGTTTCGCTGGGTGCCGTTCGTCCCCGACCTTCTGAAGTTCTTCTTCGCGAAATTCGTCGAGCAAGACCGCCGCACGATGGAACTGCAAGCCGAGGGCTTGAAACATAACCCGCACCTGATGCTGATCGACGACGCCGATCGCCCCGCAAAGTGGTACTTCCAACTCAAGGCCGCCCACCTGGAAGCCAAGCGCACCGGCGCCGAGATGAAGCATCCGATGCCGGGTCCAGTCACGTTGAAGTGGAGAAGTTAAGCCCCGTGCGGCCCGGAGGTCCCCCCCCGCGAGCGGGGAAAAAAATGCAGTCAAGGGCACAAACTGTGGTTTCGGCGTGGCTAGCGAGCCAGGCCCGAGCGTCGAAGAACACGGGCACGGATCGCAGACACGTTACTTCTTGCCCTCATCCCCGACCAGCCAGTCCATCGCCTCTTCGCGCGTCTTGAATGTGGGCAGATCCCGCTGGGAAAAGCTCTTGAAGTGTTCGTAAAAAACGCGTGGCAGACTTTCGGTGCCTACCCAGGCAGCCCGTTTCACATAGGGACGATCGAGCACGAGAACCTCTTGCGCCCGCCTCGCCACTTGTTTGTCGATCTGTACGCCCGTGAAGTCCGCAAGCGTCAGAACAGATCCGGGTTCTTGCCGGGTGACGGTCGCTTGAATCATGTCGAGCAACAGCAGCGCTTCTTTCGCGATGCACTGGCTGAAGTCAACGACCAGAATGGTCTGCCCTTTATGCTTCACAAAGCGCAGCCGATCGTCGAGGAGTTCGCCCGAACTCACGCGAGCATTCCCTCCACAACGGCATAAGCCCCGTCCAGCGCCGCGTCGAGCGCCGATGCATCCTTGCCCCCGGCCTCAGCCAAGTCAGGCCGGCCTCCGCCTTTGCCTCCAACTTTCTGGGCCACCGGACCGATCACCTTCCCGGCCTGCACGCGGCCGGTCAAATCTTTGGTCACTCCCACGATCAGCGCAACGTTGCCGTTCGACGCCGACCCCAGAATCACCACACCGGACCCAATCTTGTCGCGCAACTGATCGACCAGCGTGCGCAATTGCGCCCGCTCCAGATTGTCCACACGATGCGCCAGAACTTTCACGCCCTTCACTTCTTTCACGCGGTCGCCGATATTAGCCGTGCTCGACGAAGCCGACTTCATCCGTGCCTGGTCCAGTTCGCGAGTCAGTCGCCTGATCTCTGCATCTTTCTTTTCCAGTTCAGCCTTCAGCGCCTCGGCGGGAGAGAAAGAAGTTACACTGTCGGTACCCGAATCGGGAGAGGCTGCCCCATCCTTGCGAGCCTTTTGCGCAAGCGTGGGCGACACGAACGCGGACACCACATTCTCTAGCTCATGATCCCGGCGGAAATGCGCCAGTGACCCCTCCCCTGTAACGGCCTCCACGCGCCGAACGCCCGATGAAACGCTGCCTTCTTTCAGAATCTTGATGAGCCCGATTTCGCCGGTCGCGGCCGTGTGCGTGCCACCGCAAAGCTCAGTCGAGAAGTCGCCGATCCGGACTACGCGCACCTTGTCGCCATATTTTTCCCCGAACAGCGCCATCGCATGATACTCATTCACGGCGACATCAATCGGCACGTCAACGATGGTCTCCACCTTCTGGTTGCGCAGCAATTCCCGGTTGATGATGTCTTCAATGTCCTGCAACTCTTCATCTTCGACAGCCGCGAAATGCGAAAAATCAAAGCGCAGATGATTCGGCGCCACCAGCGACCCCGCTTGCTTCACATGCCTGCCCAGCACCTCGCGCAACCCAGCATGCAGCAGGTGTGTGGCGGTGTGATTCCGCATGGTCGCTTGCCGGATGTCGGTATTGACGACCGCGTCCACTCGGTCGCCCACGCGGATCGCGTGCTTGGCAACGATCTGATGCGCACGCACTCCCTGAATCGGGTAGTAGCATCCCTTCACTTCGCCGATCACGGTGTTGTGATCGTCGGAGTAAAGCCATCCGCGATCCCCAACCTGTCCGCCCGCCTCGGCGTAAAACGGCGTGTGATCAAGAACGATCTCCCCTGACTCGCCGGCCTTCAGTTCCTGTGCGCCCTGTCCGGCGTGGATAATGGCCAGCACCTCACAGCCGTCCGAGCGAGTCTGCCGGTACCCTTCGAACTCCGACTTCGGAAGCTGCTGGTACGCAGGATTTGCAGTCTGCTTCGCCGCACCTTTCCAGGACGCACGTGCGCGAGTCTTCTGCTCGTCCATCGCGCGGTCGAATCCACTCTTGTCGAACTCGATTCCCTGATCGCGCGCCGCGTCTTGCATGAAGTCGAGCGGCATCCCGAAGGTGTCGTAAAGTTTAAAAGCATCCTCGCCCGCCAGTTTCTCAACCGAACTTTTGAGCAGACTCTCGAGTTTCTCCAAACCAACGTCCATCGTGTGAGCGAAGCGTGTTTCTTCTACCTGCACAGCCTTAGAGACTCGATCGGCCGTCTCGCGCAATTCCGGATACGCATCCTGCATCAGGTCGCGAACCGCAAAGACCATCTGAAACAGAAACGGTTTCGTCTGTCCGAGCAAACGTCCGTGCGTAATTGCCCGCCGAATAATCTTTCGCAGCACGTACCCGCGTCCTTCGTTTGCTGGGAGCACTCCGTCAGAAATCAAGAACGTCGCCGCCCGCGAGTGATCGGCAATCACCCGCAAAGAAGCCGCCGACTTGGTCAGCGATTCCTTATTCAATTCTTTCTTCAGCGAAGCGCCAGTGAGCTCCGCCGCGCGCTTGATCAGCGGCGTAAACAGATCCGTGTCATAGTTCGAAATCACGCCCTGCAACACTGCCGTTACCCGCTCCAGCCCCATCCCTGTATCAATCGATGGCTTGGGCAGCGGGTTCAACTTCCCGCTCGCGTCACGGTCAAACTGCATGAACACCAGATTCCAAATCTCCACGTACCGCCCGCATTCGCACCCGAACTGGCAGTCTGTGTGCCCCTGATCCGACGCCGCCGGGCCCATGTCGTAGTGAATCTCACTGCACGGCCCGCACGGTCCGGTGTCGCCCATCTGCCAGAAGTTGTCCTTCAAACCCAGCTCGTAGATGCGATCCTTCGCCACGCCCTGGGCTATCCACAAGTCGAACGCTTCCACATCGCGCGCAACCCCCCCTTCCCCCTTGAAGGTCGTCACGTACAGTTTGTCCTTGGCGATCCCGAACCACTCGGGCGAAGTAATCAGTTCCCACGCATAGGCGATGGCGTCTTTCTTGAAGTAGTCGCCAAAGGAGAAATTTCCCAACATCTCGAAAAATGTGTGATGCCGGTTGGTGAACCCGACGTTCTCCAGATCGTTGTGCTTGCCGCCGGCGCGCACGCACTTCTGCGACGTCGTGGCGCGC
>CAZILJ010000269.1:0-3925 GCA_964539915.1 uncultured Acidobacteriaceae bacterium
GGCGCGCCTGCAGAAAATTCCATCCTTGCGGGACTCGTTCGAATACGAAGGCCGCCGTTACACCGTGGAAGAGTTGGAAGGCCACCGCATCGCCAGAGTAAGAATCGAAAAAACAGCCAAAGTAGAAGGCGAAGTCGAAGCCGCCAAGCAGGGAGGGGATTGAAACGTAGCGCCGCCGTCCCGGCGGAGGTCCGGTGGGGCGTCTCGCCTGCCCTTTCGAAAGCGGTCGGAAGCAGAGAGCAACAAAGAAGGAAACTTTGGAAAGGCACTTCGCGCGCAGGAGGTGAGCTGAAAAGCTCCTGATGAAACTGAGAACTGAGAACTGAGAACTGCCCTTGCTCACCCGCCTCCTCCAACGCGTCCTCTACACTCTACCGGTCATCTGGCTGGTGGTGAGCCTTGTCTTCCTGCTGATCCACATCGTTCCCGGAGACCCCATCGCGCAGATGCTCGGCTAAGGCGCTCCCGCATCCGACATTGCCGCAACCCGGCGCGCCTACGGCCTCGACGCCCCACTCGGCCAACAGTATCTCCACTACTGGAAAGGCGTCCTTCACGGCGATCTCGGGCGTTCGATCCGCTACAACGAGACCGTTACCAAGATTATCGGCCAACGCTATCCCTACACGCTGCGACTCACGCTGGCTTCGCTATTGGTCGCAATCCTTCTGTCGATCCCCGCCGGAGTCCATTCCGCCCGTCGCCGCAACCGCTGGGACGATCGCCTGCTCTCCGTGGTCAGCCTGTTCGGACTGTCATTTCCAAACTTCGCGCTCGGCCCCATCCTAATACTGCTGTTCGCCATTAAAGCAGGATGGCTGCCGGTGTCGGGAGCCGGCTCGTTCGCCAACCTTGTGCTTCCCGCTCTCACCATGGGTAGCGCGCTGGCTGCAATCCTCACCCGCATGGTGCGCACCTCCATGCTCGAAGAGTTGAGCCAGGACTACATCCGCACCGCCCGCGCCAAAGGCTTGCCCGAGCGCCAGGTCGTTTACCGACACGCTTTGCGCAATGCGATGATTCCGGTGCTGACGGTCTTGGGCTTGCAGTTCGGCGCGCTACTGGCGGGCGCCATCGTGACCGAAAAGATTTTCTCCTGGCCCGGCATCGGCCGCCTTACCGTCGACGCCATCTCCAGCCGCGATTATTTCCTGGTGCAAGGCTGCATCCTCGCCATCGGCTTGACCTACGTCGCGGTGAACTTCTTGACCGACGTGCTTTACTCGGTTGCGAACCCGAGGATCAGGCAATAGAAAAACCGCGAGCGCAGGCCGAGATCGGTGACTAGCGCGAGCGTTCGTCGCCTTCGGGAAGTCTTCGAATCTTGTTCACTTCGAGCGAGTGATCGTCCTCATGCAGGCGCGCGTTGACCTTGACGTGATGGCCTTCATGTTCTCGGACGGTTTCCGAATTCTGAATACGGTAATGCTGCTTGTCCTTGTCATCTTCCAAAACATAGTTGTCGCCGTCTCTCCGAACATAACCCGATGCCGTCGTCTTTCGAACATGATGCGACGAGACTTGTTGATCGTGCCTGTCCTGGTCCTGGGCAACAGCTCCGGCCGTGGCAAACAATGCGAGAACTGCGACTGCGAGAATTGCACTCTTCATGTTTTCTCCTTCAAGCGGAATTCGGACTTTTCGATTCCTGATTGAACGAAGCTATGATGCGCAGAACGAGAGTGGCGCTCGATTTAAAAGCGAATTCTTTCAACGATGTAAATTGCGGATTCGCCGCACCACGGAGATGGATTGTAGAACGAAGGAAGGCGGGGCATAGTGGGCCCCGCCTTCTGCTTCATCAAACTACGCGGCCGGCATCATCTTTTTCGCTCGTTCTTCCAGGTCCTTGGGCGCAACATCTTCCACGTGGGTAGCAACGCCCCACAGATGTCCGAACGGGTCTTGGATGAAGCCAGAGCGGTCTCCGTAGAACTGGTCCTCAACCGGCTTCAGGATTTTTGCTCCTTCGGCGACCGCACGTTTAACGACGGAATCCACATCCGGAATGTATAGATAAAGGCTCACCGGGCTCGCGCCAATGGCCGCAGCACTAGTGTGCCCCTGCCCCATTTTGGGATTTTCGTCCGCCAGCATGATGTGCGAGTTGCCGATCTTCAACTCGGCGTGCCCCACTTTGCCGTCCGGTCCGTCCATACGAAAGAGTTCGGTGGCGCCGAAAACTTTCTTGTAATAGTCGATGGCCTGGGCGGCACCTTTGACGATGAGATAGGGCGTAATGGAGCTGTAGTCCTTGGGAATGTACGACACTTTATTCATGATTTTCCTCCTTGGAAGGTAAGGCTGAGGGTGGAGGTTTCGGCGCGCAGGCAGCTCGACTTTCGTCATCCCGCTGCTTTCCTTTATGAGAACACATTCGGTGAACGATCTCAAGCCCCCGATGTCTGCAGCTGTCTGCAGCGGGATAACGTGGAGGCGCAGATAATTGGCAGCGACCCGGCCGATGTTTATTGACCGGAGGCTACGATGTGGATGGTCTCGAGCCAGGCCTCTGCCAATTTTGGCCATCTAGTGATGGGAAGCTTGGTGCGCCGAAGTCGGTCACCGTGTCCGCCATTGGCATAAAGATGCATTTCCGCCGTTCACAAGAACGCAGGCAATGCCAACAGAGTTGAGCCAATCGCATACTTCGGTGCCCTCAAGGTCGACCGCCAGGATGTGATATCCACCTCCAGGAAAGACGACCACAGCGGCGCCCGTATTTTTGCCCTTGGGTTCCTAGACCGTGAGCGTTGGAACCGATTTGTTCCCAAGGCGGACCAGCGGCTTGCCGGCAACCAGGTTGCGTTTGGCAGTCGTGGTGTCGACCTCAGGTGCCGGGCTCGCCACCGCTACCGGGGCACCGTGCGGCCAGAGATCTAAACTCAGATGTCCGGGGGCAGGCTGCCACGCCGGCGTCTGAGCGCAGAGCGTAGTCCTCAGCATGACGAACCCAACCAGAGAACACAGACACCGAATCATGATCGGGACCTTTGAATGTGAAAGTGGATGCAAAGCGGAAGCATACTCGCAGGCACAACCCCGCGTGTAAGCTTGGCTGTTCTCAGCAACCACTCGGCGGTTTAAGATGGAGCGACTCGACCTGATGTCCGCCACGTCCATCTCGTTCCGCCGCTGGGTCTCCGGAAATGCTCGTCACAATCCCCTGGCAGCCGCGGGGGTGGTGTTGGTCGTCATCTTCGTAATCTTTGCGCTGTTCGCGCCGTGGATCGCTCCCCGGGATCCCGCCTCGATTAACTTGCCCGCGCGACTCGATCCGCCATCCTCGTCACACTGGTTCGGCACCGACGAACTCGGCCGCGACATTCTCTCGCGCGTGGTCTACGGAGCGCGCATCTCGATGCTCGTCGGCAGTTGCGTCGTCCTTGCCTCATTAGCCCTCGGCCTCATCATCGGGTCGATCGCCGGATACTACGGAGGAGCCATCGACCGTTTCGTCAATGTTGTTCTTATGAACGCTTTTCTTTCGTTCCCTGGAATTCTTCTGGCGATTGCCTTCATCGCTTTCCGCGGCCCCGGTATCTTCAATCTCGTGCTCGCGCTCTCGCTCGGCGGGTGGGTGGGTTACGCCCGACTCGTCCGCGGGCAGGTCCTCGCCGCCCGCGAACGCGAATTCGTGGAAGCCGCCCGCGCCTTAGGCGCCAGCGATCTGCGCATCATCGGCCGCCACATTCTGCCCAACATTATTCAACCCGTCGTGGTCCAGGCCGCGATCGGCATGGCCGGAGCCATTCTCGCCGAAGCGACGATGAGTTTTCTCGGTCTCGGCGTTCCTCCACCGACCGCCAGCTGGGGAGCCATGCTCAACGATGGACGCGCCCACGTTTTCGACGCACCCCATCTGGTGCTGTTTCCCGCGCTTGCCGTGATGCTGGCAGTGTTGAGTTTTAACTTTATCGGCGAC
>CAZILJ010000270.1:0-2216 GCA_964539915.1 uncultured Acidobacteriaceae bacterium
AGCAGCGCTCCCCAAGCCAGCGTCATGGGACAGGGATTCGGCAAGTTGTCCAGAAGGAGTAGCGTGTGAATGAATACGTCACCCTCAGGATGGAATTCCGGCGGCTGCTGTACTCCCTTCATCGCGGAAATCTCGGGCAGAACCTCCTTGAGCAAACCGCTCTCGTCGAGAAGAAAGAACGCGCGACGGGCGGGACCTTCGGTCAGCATGCGGGTCAATTCATCGCGTACGCGCTCGCGCGAGACGACGTGAATCTGGGAAGCTAGTTTCTGTATCGCCGCAAACGTCGCTGGCTCGATCGCGTATTCGAAGCGTGCGGCAAAGCGCACTGCCCGCAGCATGCGCAACTTGTCTTCGCCGAAGCGCTTCTCCGGCTCTCCGATGGTGCGGATGATCCGAGCTTCCAGGTCCTTGCGTCCGGCCACAAAATCCAGCACTTCGCCGCTCGCGGGATCGAGCAGCATGCCGTTGATGGTGAAATCCCGGCGCACTACATCCTCCTGCGGGTCGCGGCTGAAACGAACTTCGTCGGGATGACGGCCGTCCGAGTATCCAATATCGCTGCGGAACGTCGCCACTTCAACCGCGCGTGATTTGGATGAACCGTCTGTGGGCAGGTTGCTGCGAACGTCCGTTTCCGGCGCCGGCACCAGCACCACGCCGAACTGAGCTCCCACTGCGTAGGTCTCGGGAAAGATGCCCATGACCTGGTCCGCCGTAGCGTTCGTCGCCACGTCGTAATCGTTCGGTTCGCGCCCGAGCAAAAGATCGCGCACACATCCGCCTACCAGATAGGCCTGAAAGCCTCGCTGGCGCAGGGTCTCGACGATTGAGGTGGCGAAATCCTTCAACATAGAGAACATCTACGGATACCCTTTTATGATACCGCTCTCGTTCCGGCAAAAATCGCTCAATAGACATGTCAAGCATGCTTTACACCTGACAAATGTCACATTGGCCGTGTGACGGTTTGCACTGTCGGCGGTAGCTGCCCACGTCGGATGATTGACTGACCAGGAAGCCATGGACCGCGGTGTCTGAGTCGAATTGCGTTCCGCGATGGAGAACGAAATATGAAATCGAAACGATTTGCCTCGATCGGGAGAGTTCTTGGCGGGATGGCCTTCTACCTTCTGTTGTCCGCGCCTGCCTTTCTGGCCGGCGCGAACAACACCCATAGCTTCGTAATCCGCAAAGCACGCGTATTCGATGGTCACAAAGTTCTGTCGCCAGCCGACGTGTGGGTCGAAGACGGCAAGATTAAGGCACTTGGTACAAGCCTGAAGGGTTCCGTCGGACTTGAAGACGATTGACGCCTCGGGCGAGGTCGGTGCCGTGAACCTTGGCTCCGTGCAGTTCTGAGCCGCCCACGACCAGGTGGACCAGATGACCCGGGAATGGGAACCCCGAATCGCGCAGGTGTTCGAACAGATCAAGCCATGGAAACTTTAATAATATAGATCCATGCCCGACGCCTACATCCTTGGCATCGAGAGTTCGTGCGATGAGACCGCAGCGGCCGTGGTTCGCTCAGGCGAGCAACTCGTCTCAAACGTCGTCGCTTCGCAGATCGCGACCCACCAGCCATATGGCGGCGTTGTGCCAGAACTGGCATCGCGAGAGCATTTGCGAGCCATCGTTCCGGTTGTTCGCCAGGCGCTGGCCGAGGCCAAGCACACTTACGATTCTGTGGATGCCATCGCCGTCACCCAGGGCCCCGGCCTCGCCGGGGCTTTGCTGGTGGGCATCAGCTATGCCAAGGCGCTAGCCTTCGCGCTCGACAAACCACTGATTGCTGTGAACCACCTCGAAGGTCACATTCATGCCGTGCTGCTCGAAGAACGGCAGAAGGGGAACCACGAACTGCAGTTCCCGGTGTTGGCCCTCGTTGTCTCCGGCGGACACACCCATTTGTATCTGGCAACGCAAAAGGGCGCTTCCTGGACTTATGAGAACATTGGCCACACGCGCGACGACGCAGCGGGAGAGGCCTTCGACAAGGTCGCCAAGCTCTTAGGCCTGGGATATCCCGGCGGTCCGTCGATCGACCGGCTGGCTCCTCACGGCGACCCGAGGGCCGTGAAATTCCCCGCGGCCAAGATCAAACATCGCGACCGCCGTGACCGGAAAGATGGGAGAATCGTCGCGGTTGACGACGACCGTCCCCGTTTTGATTTTTCCTACAGCGGAATCAAGACTGCGATCCTGCGCTACGT
>CAZILJ010000271.1:0-6205 GCA_964539915.1 uncultured Acidobacteriaceae bacterium
CCCTAATTGAAATCCGCCGTAAGCCGTCGCCATGCAGTCTCACTCCATTTGGGACCCGGGTGGGGAGAGGAACCGGGACTGGAGTCTTCAAAATACGGGAGATAGGACAGTGGGTAAACGTGTCAACGGCCCTTGACCTTAGGTAACCGCTCAGGTGTCCTTTTGGAGTATGGGTCCGAAACGGGTACGCAACGGGCGCTGGCCGGGTGGAATCGTTTGCCCTACGGAGGAAACTGGGCAGAAACTGGGATGAGTACCGGAGTAACCGGCAGGTTGAGATCTAGCGCTTATCGGGAATTCCGCGAGAATTCCGTTTGCGAGCGAAATAGGCAAATAGAGGAATCCCCGCGAGGATCACGAGGACTCCGTAGCCGGAGTTGGGCCAGTCGTTCTTGAAGGTGTAGCAAAGAAGTGCGGCGGCAACCGCAACGAATACGAGAGGCACGAAAGGGTAGCCCCACATGCGATAGGGGCGCGCGGCCTGCGGATCGCGTTGGCGGAAGACAAAAATCGTGCTGCCCGCGATCATGTAAAAGAGCCATTCCGCGAAGATCGCGAGAGAAAACAATTGCCGGAAATTGGCTCCGAGCAGCAGCAGGAGAATCGAGATTACGGCTTGCACAACAATCGCCATCGCAGGCGTGTGATAGCGGGGATGCACCTCGGCCAAGGCTCGAAAAAAATATCCATCTCGTGCCACCGCGAACGGAACGCGCGCTCCGCTCATGATGGTGCCATTGAGAGTGACCAACATCGAGAGCGCCATTCCCGCAGAAACAATACTGGCGCCCATTCGCCCCATCACGAGCGCTACGGCATCCGAGGCGGGACGCGGCGAAGCTGCGATCGCAGAGGCCGGCAGCACATACTGGACGCCAGCATTGACCAGGACGTAGAGCAGGCCCACCGTGGCCACGCCCGCAATCAGTGCGATCGGAATGTTGCGTTCGGGACGCTTCACCTCCCCGGCCACCATGTTGAGATCATTCCATCCGTCGTAGGCCCATAGCGCCGCAACCAACGCGGCCATGAAGCCGGCAACGCCACCCTTTGCGCCCGCGAATGTTCCCGCGAAGTTGCTCCATCCGCGCCCCGCTGCGTTGCCCATTCCGCTGAAGCAGACCACCACGATTCCGAGGATGATCGCCACTTTCAGAAGCGTAAAGACAAGTTGGAACTCGCCCGCCTTCTTCACTCCGAGGTAGTTCAGCCACGAGATCAGGATGGCGGCGCTGATGGCAAATATTTGCCCCCAGTTCACGGCAAAGGGTGCAGGGATGAGGTTGGTGGAAAAGAAAGAGAAGAACGAAAATGTTCCGAGAATTCGAACCAGCCCTGTGACCACGGTTGCGACGGACGCGGGCTTGGCGATGACAAACCATGTCCAGGCATAAAGAAATCCCGCGAGCGGTCCATAGGCGTCGCGGACGTAGACATATTCTCCGCCTGCCTGCGGCTTCATGGCTCCAAGTTCGGCGTAAGTGAGCGCGCCAAAAAACGACAGCAAGCCGCCCACGATCCAGGCCAGATAGACAAGCTTGGCCGATCCGACTGCTTGCATCATTTCGGCGGGAACCAGAAAAATGCCGCTGCCAATGATGGTGCCAACGACCACGGCTGAGGCGTGGCTGACGCCTAAGTCGCGGGAGAGCTCAGCGCGGGGTGACGAAGGCTGCCTGACAGTTGCCATGTCGAGTTGGAGTAGGAGTATACCCGAGCATGGGACACTCTGACCGCGAAGTTCGCGAGGAATGTGTGCCACAGGAAAAGACCGAATTCCGGCTGATCAAGACTCCAGTGCGGTGCCGTCGTTGCCGGTTACCGCTAAATAAACACGCGTCCGCAACTTACGTCAAGGGTTCCAATCGCGCGCCTGTAAGCGGCCGAACCATCACTCGCCTTGAGACCAGTATCGAGGCAGAGGAGTTGTAACCGATCTCTTAGACGCTGAACGAACCCTCTTCACTCCACCGCGGAGAACGATTTCGAGGCGGAGCCGGGGTTATTTCCTACCGCCAGAACGCTGGCAATCCAACCGACCGCAAACGTCACCGCGGTCCCGAGTGGAATCCACCAGGTCCAGGGCACGTGCGTCCAGAGCCACAGATATAGTTCCAACCCGAGTCCACACAGCATGCCCCACATTGCTCCGACCTGATTCGCGCGCCGCGTCAGCACGCCTAACAGAAACACGCCGAGCAGAGCTCCGTAAGCGACGGACGCGATCTGGAGTCCCACTTCTACTACACGGCCTACTTTATGCAGCGCGATCACCGCCAGCGCGAACAGCACCAGCGCCCACAGTACGGTTGCGACCCGCGAGAGTCTCATCTTGGTTTTTTCATCTGCCTGCGGGCGCAGGCGCGCATAAAAATCCATGATCGCGCTCGAGGACAGCGAATTCAGCGCTGCGCTTAGATTCGACATCGCGGCGGCGAGGATCGCCGCGATCAGCAGCCCGGAGATTCCGTGAGGCATACGAGTGACAATGAACGTCGGATAGATTCGGTCCGGCTTCCCAAATGTTGCCGACGGCACCCGGTAGTAGGCCCACAACATGATGCCCACTGTCAGAAACAACGCAAACTGAAATAGAACGGCGACACCGCTCGAAAGCAAAGCGGTCACCGATTGTTTTTGGCCGCGCGCTGCCAGCAATCGTTGGACGATAAGCTGATCGGTGCCATGACTTGCCGTGGTCAGGAAGGTCCCGCCAATGATTCCTGCCCAGAAGGTGTAGGGGATCCAAACATTGGTGCTGAAGTCAAATACCTGCAGTTTCCCCGCGGAGGAAGCGGCGGCATGAATCGCGCTCCATCCGCCGGGCACCAGGTGCGATATGGTCACCAGGCCCACCAACGTTCCACCAACGTAGATCGCGGTTTGCACGACATCGGTCCAGATTACCGCGGCTAACCCGCCCTCAAACGTATAGACGACCGTCAAGGCCGTGATGATCGCGATCGACGCTACCTCGCCCGTCCCCAGAGCGATCGAGACCACAATGGCTACGGCATAAACTCGTACGCCCTCGGCTGCGGCCCGGGTCAGCAGAAAAAGACCGGCGGTTAGCGAGCGCAGGCCGCTGCCGAATCGCCGTTCGATCAGTTCGTACGCCGTATAGAGATCGCCGCGGAAGTAGTGCGGCAGCAACAGGACGCTGATGACCACCCGGCCGAGGACGTATCCCATGACCACTTGCAGGAACGTGAAGTTCGTGTCGTAAGCAAGGCCTGGAATGCTGATGATGGTGAGCGTGCTGGTCTCTGCCGCAACAATTGACAGGGCGATCGCCCACCAGGGGATGTCGCGCCCAGCAAGAAAGTAGTCGCGGAGCGTGCGCTGTTTCCGGCGGAAGCGAAGGCCGAACAGGGTGATGCCTGCAAGGTAGAGTGCGATGATCGCGAAATCGAGATGGTTCAGGCCCATGGGTGGTTCGGCACGGCAGAAAGCTTTTGACCGCAAAGATCGCCAAGAGCAGCCGCCAAGGACGCTAAGAAGCACATACGTAACCTCTTCGCGATCTTCGTGGATTTTAGTTTGCGAGCTTTGCGGTCAAAAGCCTTTTGCTGAAACAAGTTTCAATTATCGGGGCATTTCGAGCTTTCCGCGAGTGAGACTCTATAGTCGCCGCGCACGAAACCCCACGGGCGACTGCTCTGTGCTAAAAATAATTCGTGAGCTACTACCTGGGCATCGACGGCGGCGGCACCAAAACCACGTGCGCAGTGGGGGATGAATCGCATTTGCTGGCGGTTGCGACGGCGGGACCGAGCAACATCGTTCGCGTCGGAGAGATGCAGGCCCGCGAGTCGCTGCACCTGTCGGTGAGGCAGGCATGCGCGGCCGCCGGCATCGCGACTGAACAGGTTGCGCGCACCTGTGTTGGAGGCTCCGGCGCAGCCCGTCCCGAGTTGGCTGAAATCGTCCGCAGTTCGCTCGCCGAAATCGTTTCGAGCCCAATCGACGTCGTCGGAGACATGCAGATTGCCCTCGACGCGGCCTTTGACACCGGCCCGGGGGTCATCGTCATAGCGGGAACAGGTTCGATCGCTTATGGCCGCGACCCGCTGGGAACTACCCTTCGCGCCGGGGGATGGGGATTCGCCATCGGAGATGAGGGTTCCGCGCACTGGATCGGCCGCTCGGCTGTTACCGCTGTGTTGCGCGCCGCGGATCAAAGCGACGACAGTGCCGAACACGGTGCGAATTCGTCCCTTGCGTGCTCTCTCTTCAAAGCGTGGGGAGTGACTTCGCTGACCGATCTTGCCCGCGCCGCGAGCTCGATTCCTCCTCCCGACTTCGCCGCTCTCTTTCGCGCTGTCGCGGCCAGTTCTGACGAGTTGGCGACGCAGGTTCTGAGCAATGCGGGCAGGGAACTGGCGCAGGTGGCCGCGGTGGTAATCCGCCGCCTCTTCGAGCAGGACAAGCAAGCTTCGGTCCCGGTGGCCATGATCGGTGGTGTCTTTCGTCATGCTCCGCTCGTGCGCCAGGTTTTTTACAATGAACTGCGCACGATCGATCCCCGGGCAGACGTGAATCCGAAGGTGGTTGAACCGGTCGAGGGGGCGCTACGGATGGCGCGGAGAGCCGCATCGCGTGGGGCCGAGGCCGGTCTTGATGCTGCAGGTTGACGTTGCTCTTGATTTGATCTGCGGACCATGGCATGAATTCCGAAAGAGACAATTTGACGGAGTCGCCCGTCGCGGCGCAATCGCCTGAAGCGCAGGCATCGTCCGATTTGGAAGCTGGCCCGCCGTTTACGGCCGATCTGGCCTTGGCTCGGTTGAAGGATCGCAGCTTGTCCTCGGAGATCATCGAACAGATCTGCCGGGATCGAGCGGTGATGAAATCGCGCAAGGTTCGTCTTGCGATGGCGGCTCATCCCCGCACGACGCGCCGCACTGCGCTGCGCCTGATCCGCGAACTCTATACGTTCGACCTGATGCAGTTCTCGCTGTTGATCGTCGTTGCAGCCGACCTGAAACGAGTTGCAGATGAGTTACTCGTGGGGCGCATAACCTCGATCACGCTGGGGGAGCGCATTTCCCTGGCCCGCCGCTCCTCAGGCATGGTGGCTGCCGCGCTTTTGCTCGACAAGGAAACACGCGTGTGGCAGACGGCCCTGGAAAATTCGCGGCTCGGGGAATCGGCAGTCGTCAAGGCGCTTCTGCGGCCGGGAACAACGCCCGCCTTTGTCAAAGCCGTGTGCCACCATTCCAACTGGTCCGTGCGGCCTGAGATCCGCATGGCCTTGCTGCGCAACGAACACACCCCGCTCGCCCGTGCGCTCGAATTCGCGCGGCGATTCGCACCCGCGCAACTCCGCGACGTGCTGCATTCGTCGCGCTTGCCGGAGAGGATCAAGATTTATCTCAGAGAAGAATTACGGTCCAGGAATTAGACGACAAGGCGTTACCGACCGCCGCCAATATTCAGAATCGCTCCCGTCGTGTACGAAGCCGCTGGGGACAACAGCCACAGGACTCCTTCCGCCACTTCCCGTGGCTCGCCCGGCCTTCCCATGGGGATGGTTCCCATCAGCCTTTGGAGCCTGCCTGGCTCGCCGTTGGCGGCGTGCAGTCCAGTGTCGACCAGTCCCGGTGCCACGGCATTGACGCGAATGCCTTCCGTTGCGACTTCCCGTGCGAGGCCGAGGGTGAAGCTGTCGACCGCTCCCTTGGACGCCGCGTAATGGACCCACTCCCCCGCAGCGCCCGTGTGCACGGCGCGCGATGAAATGTTCACGATCGCGCCGCCCGTTCCGCCCCGGCGCGTCGACAGGCGCCGGACCGCTTCCCGCGAACACAAGATTGTCCCGGCAACATTTACCCCGAAGACTTTGGCGAGGGCCGCGCTCGTCACTTCTTCCACGCGCGCGAAACCGCCCGTGACGCCCGCGTTGTTTACCAGTGCCTTGATCGGACCCAACTGCTGCTCCGCGGTCTGGAACATGCGCATGATCTGCTGTTCGTCCGAGACGTCCGCCTGTACCGCGATGGCGTGCCCGCCGCCGGCCGCAATCGCATCGACTACTTTCTTCGCCTCGGCCTCGCCTGTGGAAAAGTTGACCGCAACGAAGTACCCGCGTTCGCTCGCGAGAGTCGCCACTGCGGCGCCAATCCCGCGGCTGCCCCCGGTCACAATGAGTGTTCCCAGTTTTCCTTGGTGGTTCATAGCTTGGTTTGTACTCCCCGGCGGAAAA
>CAZILJ010000272.1:0-1867 GCA_964539915.1 uncultured Acidobacteriaceae bacterium
CGCGACTTTCTTTGCGGGAGTGAATCGGTCTTCGCCGTAGAGAATCATCGAGTTCGAACAGTCGAGCATCAGGACCGTGGCGCACGAAGACTGGTATTCACACTGATGGACCTGCAAGTCGGAGTATTCGATGTTGAGCGGGAGCGTGAGGCCTTCGCGCTGGATCGCGCTCGACAGCGTGGCGGTGATGTCGAGATTCAGAGTGTCGCCGAACTCGTAGGTCTTAGCCGATCCGCTGGTCTCGATGCCCGTGGCGAGATCGCGCGTGTCATGCCGTCCGAAACTTGATTTGCCGAGCGATCCGAGCAGGTTGCGCAGCGACTTGAAGCCGAGGAAATCGAGGCTCTTGTCGGTGATTTCGAACTTTGCCTGTTGTGCTTCACCGGTCTTTCCGCCAATGCTGGACAGGCGCGCGGGATCATGCGGTTCGTCGACTGAGATGTAATCTTCCTGCTGCATGCGCTCTATGAGTTTCTCGATCAGTTCGTCGAGTTGGCCGTCCATCTGCATCTGCTCGATTTGCTGGCGCAGGTTCTCGTCGAACATTTCCCCATTCATCAGGGCCTGCTCGATGGCACGCTTAAGCTCGTCGAGCGTCTGCTCGCCCTCGGGCAGTTCGTACCACATCGACTCCTGAAACCCGCTTTGCAGCAGATAGTCCGACAGGGCGCCGAGCAGGTCCTCCATGCTCATTTCGCTGGCGGGGTCGGGAACGTATTTTGAGTAACGGATGCGTTTCATAAAACAGCTTTTAGCTTCTAGCTCATAGCTTCCAGCGAGGCGCCAGGAGCTAGAGCCTGTCTAGTTAAACTGCCTTCTCTGTCGGTACGGCTTTTCATCGGGCTCGAACGATTTCTCTCGCACGGCCTCGGGCTTTTTCTCTCCGGCCTTGAACACGCGTTCCTCGCTGCGGCCAATGCGCTTGTGGGCGTGCAGGCCTTCGAGGATGAACTCGGCTGCCGATACTTGTTGCTCGGGGCTATCTTTCTGCGAAATACCCAGCGGGCCTAGTTTGTCGACCAAGCCCTGAATCTTCTTCAGATTCTCCAAGGCTTCGGTCGCTGGTACCGAGTCCGACAACTGAATCTCGCCGCCCAAGTCGAACCATTGGACGATCTGCTGGACGTTGGCTCCGGTGTAATACTCGTCGTAGGTCCTGGCGATCGCCGCGCGGATCAATTCGCGCCCCACGTGGTCGGCACCCTTCATCTCGCCTTCGTATTCCAGTTCAAGCTTGCCGGTGATTGCCGGCAGTGCGGCGTAGACGTCGCTGATGCGCGGCACGACGACCTTTTCGTCGTTGCGAATGGCCCGGCGTTCGGCGTTTGAAACAACATTTTCCATCGCCGAGATGGGAAGGCGCTGGCTCACGCCCGAACGCTTGTCGATTTTCTTGTCTTCGCGGGCAGCGAAGGCGACGCGTTCGATCACCTCCTGAACATAATTCGGCAGGTGCAGAGGATGTCCGTTGCGGCGGGTCCAAGCCTCCTGCGCGGTGATGGCGATCCCTTCTTCCACGGTAGCCGGATAGTGCGTGCGAATCTCCGAGCCTATGCGGTCTTTGAGCGGCGTGATGATCTTGCCGCGCGCGGTGTAGTCTTCCGGATTCGCGCTGAACACGAGGGCGACATCGAGGGGCAGGCGGATGGGATATCCCTTAATCTGCACGTCGCCTTCCTGCATGATGTTGAACAGGCCGACCTGGATTTTCCCGGCGAGGTCGGGCAGTTCGTTGATAGCGAAGATGCCGCGATTGGCGCGAGGCAGCAGGCCGTAGTGCATCGTCAGCTCGTCGGACAGGTTCAAGCCGGCCTGGGCGGCCTTGATCGGATCGATGTCGCCGACCATGTCGGCGATGGTCACATCC
>CAZILJ010000273.1:0-1899 GCA_964539915.1 uncultured Acidobacteriaceae bacterium
GTCGGGAATCTCGGGTACGCGGACGACTGCGTCGACTCCGGTGGCAACGCCGAACGCCGCATCCTGCGGCACGTAGACCTGGGTGCGGATGACGTCGCTTTGCATCAACGTGAACATGAACGTGGTGCCGGACTGCACGAGACTCCCTGTATCGACGTTCCGCTGGGTGATGATGCCGTCGAATGGCGCGACCACGCTCTGGTAGGCCTTTTGCTGACGAAGCACGCGGATCAGGGCCTGCTGAGCCGCGATGTTTGCTTGCGCAACCGCGATCGCCGCCTGTTGGGCATTGAGGGTCAGGCGGTCGGTGTCGCCCTGCTGAGGCGTCACCCATCCCTTCTTGACCAGTTCGCTGTCGCGATCGTTGGTGACCCGTGCAAGATCCCGGCTCGCCTGCGTCTGCTGCAACATCGCCTGGTTCTGGCTAAGCGTGGCTTCGGCCTGAGCGATCTGGTGATCGAGCTCGGGAGCCGTAATCTGCGCCAGCAAATCGCCAGCCTGCACATGATCACCGATATCGACCTTGCGTGTCTCGATGTAGCCGTTGGCGCGGGCAAAGATGTTCGCCGACGCGAATGCGAGCGTCGTCGCCGGCAGGGAGACGGTTATCTCGCTGCCGGCAGCGCGCAGCTTTGCGACGCGAACGGTCGGGACAAGGTCCCGCTGCTGCTCGTTAGTTCTCATGACCTGACGATCCTGCGCCTTATGCTGCGACGCGCCGTATGCGACGCCCACCGCGAGCGGCAGCAGCGCGCCCAATCCGAGCAGCCAAAGGCCACGTGGGCGAATGCTTGACGCCGGTCGCGCGCCGGTCGCCGGTCCGACTTGGTCATCTTGTTCGTCCTTTGGCGGCAAATCCTCGATGTCGATCGTTCGATTCACCTCGTTCATGCGATGTCCTCCTTGAATACGCCATGGGGCGCTTTGCCGTCGTTGCCCTTACGCAGCCGCGCGAACAGATACGGCACCACCAGTAAAGTCGTTGGAGTTGCGAACAGCAGGCCGCCGATGACCGCACGCGCCAGCGCGGCGTTCTGCTCTTCGCCCGGGCCGCCGATTGCCATGGGGATCATACCGACGATCATCGCCGCAGCTGTCATCAGCACCGGGCGAATTCGGGTATAGCCGGCACTGATCGCGGCATCGAACGCCGTCCAGCCGGCTATCTGCTGCTCGCGCGCGAAGGTAACCAGCAGGATCGAGTTCGCCGACGCGACGCCGACCGCCATGATCGCTCCCATCAGCGAGGGTACGTTGAGCGTCGTGCCGGTGACGAAGAGCATCGTGAAAATGGCGCAGAATGTCGCCGGCAGGGCCAGAATGACGACAAACGGATCGCCGAAGTTCTGGTAGTTCACGACCATGAGCAGGTAGACGAACACGGCGGCGAACAGGAGGCCCATGCCGAGGTCCCGGAAAGCGTCGTTCATGCTCTGGATCTGGCCGGCAATCTGGATCGAATTGCCCGGCGACAGTTGCGAGCGAAGGCCGGCGACGACTTTGTTGATGTCGGCCGCGACGCTGCCGAGATCGCGGCCCTGAACGCTGGCATAGACATCGTAGACGGGCTGGACATTGGTCTGGTTGGTGTTGGTTGGCACGGTGCTGC
The DNA here is from genome assembly GCA_964539915.1 of uncultured Acidobacteriaceae bacterium. Lineage (GTDB taxonomy): Bacteria > Acidobacteriota > Terriglobia > Terriglobales > Acidobacteriaceae > Sulfotelmatobacter. The sequence goes on from CAZILJ010000273.1 coordinate 1,610, forward strand.
GCGTGATGGTCGCCACATTGCTGAGCAATCCCGGAATCACCGCGCCTGCGGGCGATATCGTGCCGGAAACAGGCGTGTTGGAGAGGTCGTTCAAGGAGGCCACTTTGGGCTCCGGGGTTTGGACCGCGATGAAATACGGAATCCCAGAGCTCGGATCGGTCCAGAAATTCGGCGAGACTTGCTCGGATGAGCTCAGGCTGACATTGAGGTTGGTGGCGATCGTGTTGGCGTTGAGGTTGAGCTGCTGCGCGCGGGCCCGATCGATCGTTGCGTAAAACGCCGGGGCGTCG
>CAZILJ010000274.1:0-2135 GCA_964539915.1 uncultured Acidobacteriaceae bacterium
GGTTCCGGCGTTGGACCTTTCCCGCACGGCACGCAGACTAAGGAATTCGAATACATGGTGAAGTTTGGCATGACTCCGGCGCAGGCGATTCGAGCGGCAACTTCGGAAGCGGCACTGCTGATGGGATGGCAAGACCGGATAGGCTCGGTACAGTCGGGGAAGTTTGCGGATCTGGTCGCGGTTGCCGGTGATCCCCTAGCCGACATCACCGAGCTTGAGCGCGTGCAGTTCGTTATGAAAGATAGCCACATATACAAGAACGAACTGAAATGAATGGTGAAGCCATTAGGAGCAGCGGAATAATGAAGAGGCGCGCATTTTTGAGAAATGCAGCCGGGGCTGGAGTTTCGTGGGGACTCCTGGGAGCTTCCGAGCCAAGGCTTGCCGGCGCCCAGATTGCGCCGGCGTCCACGGCCCCGGCATGGTGTGAAACGAGCTTTCCGCAAGCTCCAAAGCTGACAATGCATACAGCTGAATTTGTTGTGAACCTGAAGCTCGCCGACATCCCGGCGGAAACGCTCGAACTCGGTAAGAAATCGATTTTGGATGGTCTGGGACTTGCTCTCAGCGGGTCTAAAGCCGAGACCTGGAAATTTATTCAGGAGTATCTGAAACCTTTTGGCTTTCCCCCAAGCGGCGGCGCGGCGGTGCTGGGATCTGCGGTTCGGCTTCCAGCCCGCTTTGCCGCTTTTGCCAACGGCGTTGCCATCCACGTGGACGACTATGACGACACTCAGCTCGCCGTCGGCAAGGACCGGGTATACGGTTTGCTGACTCATCCCACCGTGGGCGTGCTGCCGGCGGCCCTGGCGACAGCCGAGGTCGAAGGCAAAAGTGGAAAAGATTTGCTGGTCGCTTACCACAGCGGGGTCGAAGTGGAGTGCAAGATCGCGGAGGCAATCTCTCCGCGCCACTATGAAGATGGATTTCACTCGACCGGAACTTGCGGAGTCTTCGGCGGGACGGCCGCTTGCGCCAAGCTCAAGGGGTTGGACGTGGTACACACGTCACGGGCATTTGGCGTGGCCGCCAGCCACGCCGCTGGCCTGCGCGAAAACTTCGGCACCATGATGAAACCATTTCAGGCGGGTCATGCCACCGAATCCGGCGTGGTCGCAGCCGACTTTGCCGCTATCGGCTGGACGGCCGCTGAACAGATTCTGGAAGCCCAACGCGGATTCTTCCATGCCTACGGTGGCACTTACGATCCCTCCGCAATAGTAGATCGACTGGGTAATCCCTGGACGTTGCAGAATCCGGGCGTCTCCATCAAGCCCTTCCCCTCCGGTTCCTTGACTCATCCCGGCATGACCGAACTTCTGCGCCTGATTCGTGCCAACTCTATCCGGGCCGCTGACGTCGAACGCGTGGAGGTCGGCACCAATCACAACATGCCTAACGCTCTGATCCATCACCATCCGCAGACTGGCTTGCAGGCAAAATTCAGCATGGAATTTTGCATGGCTATTCTTTTGCTCGACGGAAAGGCGGACCAGACAAAATTTACGGATGCGGTGGCTAACCGCCAGGATGTGCAGAAGATGATCGAGCGAGTTCGCTTTTATGTCGACCCCGAGGCGGAGAAGGCGGGCTACGATAAGATGACGACCATCATTAAGATCACGTTGAAGGATGGGCGTACCATCTCCGGCCGGGCGGATTTTGGCAAGGGGAGCCCGAGCGATCCCATGAGCTATGACGAGGTTGCGGAAAAATTCCGCGGCTGCGCCGCGTTCGCGGAGTGGCCCAGCTCAAAGGCGAACCAGGTGATCGACATGGTGCGCAGACTTGAAGACCTATCGGACGTCGGTACTCTGACGGCTCTCCTGCAATAAATAGTTGTGCATGAACAAAACTCTTGGAAGGTGAGGAATCTTGAGGAACTATAAAATAGCGGTGATCGAAGGCGACGGCATTGGACGAGAGGTGGTTTCCGAGGGCATTCGTGTGCTCGACACTGCGGGTCGCCGCTTTGATTTGTCATTCTCGTGGGAGCGTTTCGATTGGAGTTGCGAGCGTTACGCCAAGACCGGCAGCATGATGCCCGAAGATGGTCTCGACCAACTGCGTCCCTTTGATGCCATCTACCTGGGCGCAGTGGGTTATCCCGGAGTAGCCGACCACACGTCTCTTTG
>CAZILJ010000275.1:0-2396 GCA_964539915.1 uncultured Acidobacteriaceae bacterium
AAGTCACATCACAACGTGGGTGGCTTGCCGGAAAAAATGAAGCTCAAGCTGATTGAACCGTTGAAAGACTTGTTCAAGGACGAGGTCCGTAAGATTGGCCGCGACCTTGGCATGCCGGAAGAAATCTTGCAGCGCCAGCCCTTCCCCGGCCCCGGGCTGGCCGTGCGCGTGCTTGGAGAAGTCACGCCTGAGCGCCTGGCTCTGCTTCGCGAGTGCGACGACATCGTGGTCAGCGAAATCAAGGATGCCGGGCTTTACAACAAAATCTGGCAGTCGTTCGCCGTGCTGCTCCCCGTGATGTCGGTCGGCGTGATGGGCGACATGCGCACCTATGCTTACACTTGCGCCATTCGCGCCGTCAGCTCTGAAGATGGCATGACGGCCGATTGGGTTCCGCTCCCTCATGAAGTGCTGAAGATCATCTCTACGCGCATCGTGAATGAGGTGAAGGGCGTCAATCGAGTGGTGTACGACGTTACTTCGAAGCCGCCGGGTACCATCGAGTGGGAGTGATTCGCGGCGGGAGCGAGCCTTGTGCGCGTGCGCCGTGGATTGGATCGGTTCAGGTCAGACTGCCGAGACTTCGATGCGAGCGATGTTCAGGGCGGCATCGGGTTTCGCGCGGCGAGGGCCGTGAAGCTTTCGCACGCAATCGGCATCGATCGCCCTCAAGCAACCGTTTTTGTCGGTAGGCCTGACGGTAAAAATGACGCGATGACCCAAGAAGTCACATCTATTCAGTAACTTATACCTGCTGGAGACACTTGAGTGGGAGTGAGTGGAAGCTTTCAGCTCCTAGCCTTTGCGACCGAAATCGATTCGCGAGCCTGAAGCGATTGGTCGCAACCGCGAAAGTTCACGCCAGTCACAATTCTCGCCATATGTCCTTAAAGTCGTGGAAGCCCTTCTTGCCCGCTAACCACTCGGCGGCGCGGACTGCGCCTTCGGCGAAACCGAGGCGGGATTTGGCGTCGTGGCAGAGATAGATCCGGTCAGCTTCTGATTCGAGAACGACCTCGTGTAGTCCTATGACTTCGCCTTCACGGAACGATGTGATCTCCAGGTCTTCTTTCTTGCCGCTGGCTTCTCGCATGACCCGCCGGAGCGCGATCGCCGTACCCGACGGGGCGTCGGTTTTGTGCACGTGGTGGCGCTCAAAAATCTGGCCGGAGTAATCGTGGCGCAGCGCCGCAGCCGCAGTGCGGGCGACGTCAAAAAAAAGATTCACGCCAACCGAGAAATTGGCGCCGTAGATGAAACCTGTTCCGCGACGGTTGACCAGGTCGCGGATGCGATCCAGGTCTTCGTACCAACCCGTTGTACCCACGACCATGTTCTTGCCCGCTGTTACGCAGGCTTCTATGTTCGCGATGACGCCGTGCGGGGCGGTGAAATCGATGACAGCGTCGATATCGTCGAGCCTGTCGGCCGCGAGAGCGGCACAGGCGGCGTTTTCTTTGGCGCCGGCAATGCGGACACGATGCCTGCGTTCGGCGGCGACTTCTGCAACGAGCGATCCGGTTTTGCCCCGGCCCAGGATTACCAGGTTCATAGCCCTCCACCGCGAGGATCGCAAGGAATGACCGCTAAGTGTGCTAAGAAACGGTTGTTCTTTGTGGCGCTCGCCCTATATTAGCGTTGTTGTGTGGTTAACGTCTCTTGGCAGGGTTCGGGCTGGTTCTGGCTAGGCGAAGACTTCCGGGTCCAGTTCGGAGAAGAACGTTTTGTGCAGGCGCTGGATTACGTCCGGGACTTCGTCTTCTTCAATCACGAACGTCAGGTTGATTTCGGAAGCGCCTTGCGAAATCATGCGAATTTTTTTGTCGGCGAGTTCGCGAAATACCAGAGCTGCGATGCCGGGAGTCTCCCGCAAGTTCTCGCCTACCAGGCACACGATGGCTTTGCGCCCTTCGTATTTTACGTCGGCCAGCTTGGCGAGATCGGCGGCCAGAGCGGGGATGGCCTGATTCGAGTCGACGGTAAGGGATACGCTGACTTCAGAAGTCGAGACGACATCGATAGAGACCTTGTGGCGGTCGAAGGCCTCGAAGATCGAACGTAGAAATCCGTGGGCCAGAAGCATGCGCGGAGCTGCCACGTCGACGATGGTGATCCGTTTCTTGGCGGCGATGGCTTTGAAAATGTTCTTGCCGTGCGGCGCGCGCGTGGTGATGCGCGTCCCTTCACAGGAAGGATTGCGCGAGTTCAGAACGTACACCGGGATATTCTTCTGGATGGCCGGGAGCACGGTTGCGGGATGCAGGACCTTCGCGCCGAAATACGCTAGTTCGGCAGCTTCGTCGAAGCTGATGACTTTGATCCGCCGTGCTTCGGGACAAATTCTGGGATCGGTAGTGAGAATGCCGTCGACGTCGGTCCAGATCTCGATGCGGTCG
>CAZILJ010000276.1:0-4755 GCA_964539915.1 uncultured Acidobacteriaceae bacterium
AGCCACGCCGGGCAAGCCTGTGTCCGCGCCGCCGGTACGTTCCCAGCGACTTGTTACCGGTAGCGGAGCGGCCCGGCCGGCTGGGGATGAGCCTCGGCAGCCCGCCTCTGCGAGAACGCGCGAAGCACCGGTGGGCCGAAACCCCGGAAACCCGTCACGGTCTGAGTCGCGGGGTTTGATCACCAGGATTCCGCCACCAGTACCAAGGATACCGTTTGCCGATACACGACGGGCGATGATGGAGCATCCGGGAAGACCGATCGAACCCGGCCAAATCGAAGATCTGCGAGTCGGAAGACCGGTTGGACCCATGCGGGATCGCGAGTTTCCTCCACACCCGGCGCCGGTCTTGCGCGAGCGGGCAGTACCGCTGCCGGTTCCCAAGCCCCATCACTGAGGGAAACGTCCATGTCGATGCCAGTGAATCCATTCGGAAGGTACGCCGCTCTGCTCAGCTTTCACGGAAACAGCATGGAGGCCGCGAAATTGAGAGTCTCTTGGCCATGAATAAACGAACTGAAAAAACCGAAAGAATATCGCAAGGCTGGAGGTGCAGCTGTTGCGGCGACCTCATCACGAGCATTGAGGATGGATGGGTCGAATGGCTTGCGAGTGAAGATGAGCGCGGTGAACGGCTGAAGGGTCTAAGGCTAGTTCATCGTTTATCGCCTTCCGCGGAATCGAACGGGCCGGGCTGCCGGTACGATAGCGTCCGGGAGTTCCGCAATGATCGCAGCATCGTGGAAGGTTTATCGCTCGAAAGATTTGTGGGATCGGATGGTTTGATGCTCCTCCTCTCTTTTCTGGCCTCAGGTGAAATGCCCTGCGGAGATGTACTCGAACTCGCAAAGCGTGTGCAGATCCCAGGATACGAACAGGCACGGGAACTCTTCCCCGAAGCAATTGGCATGGGAGTACTTTCTCCCACGATCGGAAAGGGGTACTACATGCAATCTGAGATTCGAGAATTGTTGAGTTGGGTTAACCGCGAAACGAATTCTTAGATAAGACTTTTGTCTTATCAATTTCTCTTGCCTGAAGCGAATCTTCCAATAAGCGTTGTCGTCGAATTTTCATTCGTTCTACTGATGAATTGTTCTGAGTGCTGAAGACCGTTAGCCTCGGCAATGGAGGACGGCAACAGCGAGTCCCTATTTCCGCAGGCCAACCTCGGGAGGTTACTAACGTGGGCAAAACGATTGGCATTGATCTTGGTACTACGAATTCGGTGGTGGCAGTCATGGAGGGCGGTGAACCCAATGTCATTGCCAATGAGGAAGGCGGGCGCACGACTCCTTCGGTGGTGGCGTTTACCAAGACCGGCGAGAGGCTGGTGGGCCAAGTGGCCAAGCGCCAGGCGATCACCAATCCCGAGAACACGATTTTCTCGATCAAGCGTTTCATGGGGCGACGCTATGACGAAGTGAAAGAAGAGCTGAAGATGGTGCCGTACAAGGTTGAGCCCGAGGGCGACCACGTGGTGATCGTGGCCCAGGGCAAGAAGTACACGCCACAGCAGATCTCGGCCATGATTCTGCAGAAGTTGAAGAAAGCGGCCGAGGATTATTTGGGACAGCCGATCCAGGATGCGGTGATCACGGTTCCGGCGTATTTCAACGACGCACAACGCCAAGCCACCAAAGATGCCGGGAAGATCGCTGGGCGCGAGGTAAAACGTATCATCAATGAGCCGACGGCAGCGGCCCTAGCTTATGGTCTGGACAAGAAAAAGGATGAGACGATCGCGGTCTACGATTTTGGCGGCGGAACATTTGATATTTCGATCCTGCGAGTTGGAGAAGGCTTGATCGAAGTTGAGGCTACGAACGGCGATACGCACCTGGGCGGTGACAACCTGGACCAGCGCATCGTCGACTGGCTAATCGACGAATTCAAGAAGAGCGAAGGTCTCGATCTGCGCGGCAGAGGAAACGAGATGGCGCTGCAGCGTCTTCGTGATGCGGCGGAACGGGCCAAGATCGAACTTTCCACCACGATGGAGACGGAGATCAATCTGCCATTCATTACTGCGGATGCTAGCGGACCGAAGCATCTCGTAAAGAAACTCACGCGGGCGAAACTGGAGGCCATGGTTGAAGAACTCATCCAGCGCTCCGTGCCGCCAAGCAAGCAATGCATGAAGGACGCGGGCGTAGATGCCAGCAAGATCGATGAAGTAGTGCTGGTTGGCGGACAGACTCGCATGCCGCGTATTCAGCAATTGGTCAAGGAGCTCTTCGGGAAAGAAGGCAACAAGGGAGTGAACCCGGATGAAGTAGTCGCAGTGGGCGCCGCGATCCAAGGCGGCGTGCTAGGCGGCGAGGTAAAAGATTTGCTGCTGCTGGATGTGACCCCGCTGACGCTGTCGATCGAAACACAGGGCGGTGTGGCGACGCCCATGATTCCGCGGAACACGACCATTCCGACCCGCAAGACTGAGACGTTCTCGACTGCAGCCGACAGCCAAACTGCGGTTGATGTTCACGTGCTGCAGGGGGAGCGGCCGATGGCGAACCAGAACCGCACATTGGGCAAGTTCCAGCTTACTGGCATTCCTCCGGCACCACGGGGCGTTCCGCAGATCGAAGTTACGTTCGACATCGATGCCAACGGCATCCTGAACGCGACCGCGAAAGACCTGGCGACGGGAAAGGATCAGACCATCAAAATTACATCGTCTTCCGGCCTATCGAAAGAAGAAGTCGAGGGCATGACCAAGGAGGCAGAGGCACACTCGGCCGAGGACAAGTCGCGGCGTGAGCAGATCGAATCGAAGAACCAGCTGGATTCATTGGTCTACAGCGTCGACAAAATGCTGCGAGAAAATGGCGGCGAAATCTCTGGTTCGGAACGCGGCGATGTCGAGAACGCGATTGCCGATGCGAAGAAGGCCTTGGAGTCGAATGACAAGGCGAGCATGGACAATGCTCGCGAGCGTCTGACGCAGGCTTCGCACAAACTGGCGGAACAAATGTACCGGTCTACGTCCACGCAGTCACGAGGATCGTCGGGAGATGGAGGCGCGTCGGGTACGGGCGCGGCTTCGTCATCGGGCGGGCAAAGCAAGAAGGATGAAGGTGTGGTCGATGCGGAATATGTAGATGTGGATACGAATCGCTAAAACGCCGTTTCTGGTCTGGGATCGCGTGTATGACCTTGATGGACATTACGCTTCACTATCTGGCGCCTGTGGGCCCACGGCAGCTGCGGGCTATGGACAGCGTCCGGGAAGTGTACGGTATTCGCCGATTGAGCCTGGATGAAATCAGGCACTCGATTTTGGTGGGTATGACGCGTCTCGCTTGCACCCCGAAGATGTGCGGGCGCTGCTTCGAAGTGCAGGCTTGGATACGGACGACGTCGCTGAAGCAGTTTTTGATGCTGGTTGAAGTGTGTGTGCTCATATCGAAGGAATCAACGAGATCAAACTGCCCCCGACGTTCGGGTCTGCGAGCTGTGCGTGCAGACCGGATCGCCATGGGTGCACCTGCGAACTTGCCAGGAGAGTGGCGTCACACTTTGTTGTGATTCCTCGCCCAACCGCCACGCGACCAAACATGCTCATGCGAGCGGACATCCGGTCATTGCCTCCGCCGAACCGGGGGAGCGTTGGCTCTATTGCTACCCAAATGACGCGTTTGCACAGTACTAGCCGGGTGAGGACTCGTTTCTTGAAAAGCGACGGAAGCATCGGTGCCAATCACGAGAGTTCAGGGACGAGGCGGAGAGCACGGGAAGAAGTCCTGGGTCACAAAGAGGAGGAACTGCGCAAGCTGGCCTCCGAAGGGAACAGGGATGAGTTCTTTCGAGAGATTATTCCGCTGCTGAAGCCGCTCCGGTCGTACATCAAGCGTCGTCTTCGTGGTGCTGGCCTGACCCAGCGAGCCAATATCCCTGTACTCAGCAGCGTGGACATGCTCGACGACGTGGTGCTTGAGGCCTACGAGAAGTTCAATCGCAAGCCGAAACGTTTGACACTCGAACAGTGGCTCTACCGGCTGGCAAACGAAGAACTCGACCGCTATGTTTCGAAGGGAAGGCCGACTGAAAAGCGCCGAAAGAATTTAGAAACCTTAACCCAGACTGAGTTGCGCACGCTGGAGGAGATGCCGATCACGGCTGATGCCGACGGAGAAGTCTGGTTTCCCGAGGAATTGGACGATAGCGAATATCAGGCGCTCGAATTTTTGCCGGCGGCGTTTGACGATACTCCTGAGCAACAACAGCTCGAGAGGAGAGAACAGATCCTCGAGATCATTGGGACTCTCGCCAAACTTTCCAAGCGCGAGCGAACGGTGTTCGAACTCTACGTTGTCGAAGGTTTCTCAAAAGGAGCTGTGGCAGAATCTCCGGCGTGCCGACGGACCAGGTTCCGCGCATCGCGGAAAAGGTCAAAGAGCATATTCGGCTAGCGATCGGCGAATCAGGAATCGAAGGAAAGAAGCGAAAAGGCCTCTTGATCAAGAGCAGCTACCCATTCATCACGTAGCGATGGACGAACGTCACTGCCAATGCTCCCTCGCCAACCGCTGATGGGCAACGTTTGACTGAACGGTGGCGTACATCACCAGCTGCGAATACTGCCTTTTGCGTGGTTTGTCCAGCAGTCTGTGACTTCGCGGGCTGAGACTCAGACTTAGACTGAGATGCGCCCGCTTCAATGGGTATCTGACGGGCATTGCTCTGCGGTTGCGGGGCTGGAACACTGATTTTCAGAACTCCGTTCTGGAATTCGGCGCGCGCCTGGTCAGTCTT
>CAZILJ010000277.1:0-14129 GCA_964539915.1 uncultured Acidobacteriaceae bacterium
CCGAAACCGCGCCGGGAGCGCCGTCAAAATAAATCCTGGATCCACGTCTCCCACATGATTCGAGATCACCAGCAGCGGTCCCTTGACGCCGCGCAAATGTTCACGGCCCTCAATCCGCGGCCACCCCAACAGCAGAATCGCCGGACGCATGAGCAGGTAGTGCGTCAGAATCCGCAGCCAGGTCGCCGGCCAGTGCAATACCCAACTGGGATAGTGATAGGCCGCGGCCCGCGCCGCCTCGCCGCGCAACATCCGTTCCAGGTGGCCGACGGTACCGACCGCACTGAAGCGAGTCTCGCTGAGGTCGATCTGGTATCGGTCTTCCAAGGTGCTCAGTAATTCCACGCGGTCAAGCGAACTCAGCCCCAGATCGGAGTCGAGACTCGCATCCGCTCTGAAGCCAGCCGCGGAACGCCCTGTGACTCGCGCAATCAACTCCGCCAGCGGCTGGTTCGCGCCATCTTCCGCGCGGCGATCGAGCAGTTGCGCCTGGGCCATCTCGCGTATCACGTTTCGCCGTGGCTTCTGGGTGTTGGTGCGAGGAAAATCCTCGTGCGGCCATTCCATCCACATCCGCATTCGCTGATACTCGGCGAGCGACTGATTCGTTCGTTGTACTATTTCTTCTAGCTTTGCATCACCGCCGCGCAGAATCGCCACGGCGCACGGCTCCGCATTCCCGCCGCGCTCCATGCCGACGACCACGCAGTCTTTCACTTCCGGCTGCCGTCGAAGCGCCGCCTCCAGATCCTCGGGATAGACATTCGTTCCAGCCGGCGTAACGATCACTTCCTTCTTCCGTCCCTTGAAATAAAGATTGCCGGCTTCATCAAGCTCACCCACGTCACCGGTGCGATACCATCCCCCTGTATCGGAAGCTTTCTGTGCACCCGCGCCGTCCCAGTAGCCTGCGGACACGCCGCCGCCGCGCACCAGAATCTCGCCGTCTTCCGCTAGCTTCACTTCGCGCCCCGGCAGCACCTTCCCAATCGATCCCTTCCCCAACCGGAAGGGATGGTTCACGCTGACGAGCGAGGTCGTCTCCGTCAGGCCATATCCCTGGATCACCGCGTAACCCAGCCGTCCCCAGAATTCCTCGGTCTCGCCGTCGAGCGAAGCGCCCCCCGAAATGAACGCCCAGAACTTCCAGCCGAACTCCCGATGAATCGCGCGGAAGGTCCACCATCGTCGCAGGAAATGTCGCCCTTGCGATGACTGCAGGCTGCGGCGTAACGCTTCACCTTGGCCGCGGTCTTCCAGATCGCGCTCGATCTTCTGTTTCAAAGATTGAAGCACCCGGGGCACGCTGACCAGGACTGAGACGCGTTCGCGTCGAATCGTGTTCACCACTTCGGACGGCTTGAGTTCGTCTTGGAAAATCACAGTGCCACCCAACAGCGGGGGCAGGAACATTCCCAGAAATTGCCCGAACACATGACTGAGCGGCAGCAAGTTCAGGAAACGCAGCGGATGCACGACGCGCTCATATTTCAGATAGGCGCGCATCTCCCGCTCAAGCGGAGCAATGTTCGCCAGCACATTTCCATGCGTGATCACCACGCCCTTGGGCTCGGCCGTAGTGCCCGAAGTGAAAACAATCTGCAGGATGTCGTCTCGGCACAGCGCAACCTTCGGCGTCGCCCCCGATTGTGGATCGGCCGTCGCGAGGTCCTCCAGTTCCATCGTTGCCATCGAGGACTGCGCACCTGCGCACTCTTTCAGATGTCGCCGTGAAGCCACGAGCAGTTTCGCCGAAACCTGCTCCCCGACTCGCATCGCAAAATCGGCGGCGGAGCCGTCGTCCATGGGCACAACAATCACTCCGTTCAACGCGCATCCAAAAAACAGCGCGACCCACTCCGCGCAGTTTTCGCCCCATAGCATGATCCGATCGCCTTTCGCAATTCCCCGCGTCTGCAATTCGCGAGCCAAGGCAAAGGCCATGTGCAGAATCCGGCCGTAACTGAAAGATTCAGTCCGGTACCCGCGCCGCCGCCGGTAGGCACACTCGTTGCGGTGCGCCTCAAAATGCTCCAGGAAAAATTCGGCGATAGATTCGGCCATGGTGGTCGCGCGGGGCGTTAGGGACACGCTGCTTACTCAAGTCTAGTGGAACTAATCGCAACCAGGAGACTCCGCTGTTACAGTTGCGAAACTGTCCATGTGCCCGGCCATCGGAAGATGCTTTTTGCTTGGCGCTTGTGTACTCTTGCCTCCGGTTATGCCCGGACTCAAGGCAGTTCGAAGGTGCCATTTCCTGGTTGCTTTGGCGCTCCTGGCCACAATGTCTGGCTGCACGAGCCCTCCAGCCTCAGAGTCGCGTTCAGAATCCAGATCACCCGTTAGAAATTCGGAGCCGCGGCATTCTCTGGAGCGGGACGAAGCCGCCGGCGGCCACACGCTGCGCAAACACGTGGGGCGTACCGACACCGAGCTTCGCGAGCGCCTCCAGCGAGAACGCCAAATCTCGGCTGCGTCTACCTGGACCGACCGCGAGAGCGCCGAAGCGGCCGTAGGCGCGGCCCTGGCGCGGCAGGGCAACAAAATCTTACCCTGGCTCGCACGCGAGAGCGGACACCCGAATCTTGTTCTCGATTACGACGGCGACCCGACGCGTCCCTTTGGACGAACCATGCGCCGCGGCGACGACAGCTCCCAGCCCTGCGCCCATGCAATCATTGTGTTGAAGTGGGATGGTCCGACGAGTTACCACGTCCTTACTGCCTATCCGGAGTGCCGCTCATGAAGGAGGGTCAACCGCAAAAACAGAGTGCGCCTTCGTTCCCTGCGGAAAATTTTCCTGCCTTGCGCAGCTTTCTTCGTGGCTATTTTCACCAGGACATGAAAGATGAGTATGGATCGCCCGAGGAAGCAGTCCGTGAGTTCTGCCAAGACGCCGACAGCGACCAGCGCGAGGCTCTAGCCAAAGAATGGTCGCGATTCCTCGATCAAGTCAGAGGCCAACCTCTCGGAGACATAAATCGTATTCTCACCGGTCCATTGGGAAGTTCCTATTCTCTCACGAGCGAAAATGTCCAGCGGATGTCGGCCATTCTGTTGCCATTTTCAAAAAAACCGAAGACGTGAAGTAACGAGGGCGACGATGCACTTATTCCCGCCCCACCCCCAGCGCGTCCGCCACGCGATTGATGTAGTTGAACCAGGAAGCGATCAACGTGATTTGCAGAATTCCCTGATCATTAAATCCCGCGGTTCGCAGCCCTTCGATATCATCTTTCCAAACCTTGGTCGCGTCCTTGGTGAGCTTGACCACATAATCGAGCATCACGCGATCCTGGGGCGAGATTGGCGCCGTAGTGTAGTCCTTCTTCAGCGCCTCCACCAAGTCCTTATCCAACGTCACCCTACGCAGAAACTCTGCGTGTGATTCGATTCAATAGACGCATCGGTTGGTGACCGAGACCATGGTCGCGATCATCTCGTGTCGGCGCCGATCTAGCGGCAATTCCGGTGACATCAACGCACCGAACGTGCTGAAGGCGTGATACAGCGCTTGGGGAATGAGCGTATGCGATCCCACGATTGAGGAGGCCCCCGACGGGTCAGGGTGAACCGGCTCGGCATACTCCTTCGGATAAAAGAGTTTCTCGCCCTCAATCGCCTGCCGCAGTTTCTCATCCGCCTCAGGCAGTGAAACAGTTCGAATCCAGGTCATGATTGACGTTGTCCCCCTTGGCGGTTTCCCCCACGGTTTCGCATGGAAGAAAATACACTGCTGCTCGTCGCCGCCACATAGCACATTCATACTAGGGTGGTTCGGTTGATATCGCTGGGGTCAACTGCCATCAGGGAATCCGCCCCGGTGCAGGACCATGGGGAAATACGGCAGCGTGTCGGGCTTGGGTAGTGCACGCTCGCCACCCTCCTCGGCGGGTCTCCAGCCCGCGAAACAGAGGCGGCAATTGTGCCCTGGGCTCGCCCCGACCAGCCGCTCCAGCGAATCTCGAAGATCGCCTATGGTTTCTTTGCCAAGGCGCTCCTGCCATCGAAGTTCAATCGCGATCAAAAGTTGCCGGCATGCCTCTTGGGCCTTTCGTGCCTTCGGTGTCAGCCGCGCGACTTTTGTCCGGAGGCCCGTCGCGTCCGCTCCAACGACCGCAAAGCCGCGCTTTGTGACGAAGCTGAGAGACCTAGCGATCGCCTCCTTCGAGACTCCTGTCAGCAGCGGAAGATCCCGTACCCGCACCCCTTTCGCATCGAGGACCCCTACGACGTTGGCGCTGATTGCCAGTGATAACTCCGACTCGCTCTCGAACTCAAGGGCGAAGGCCAAAAGTACCTGTGAGAGAAGCGCGGACAGAGGTTTACCCTCGCCTACTTTGCGCGGCGCCGATGCTGTCTGCTTGTAATCGGCCCCCGGCTGAATAGCCCGTACCCGAGAATCGGAAGACAGTCGGGCAGTTCGAAATCGAGCTGGCCGACGACTGCCCCCAGTGCTTCCCGAAGCTCGTCGATCTCGTCCTTGCCGAAACGCTCCGGCCAGCGTTTCTCGATGACGCCGAACAGGGGTCGCCAGATTTCCTGAGCCTTGCGGCCGGCGACGGTGGAGCGAACCACCCACGCGGAGCGCGGCGGCTTTGGCCGGGGGTCCGCCGGATATGGTTCGACAACAATGTATCCCCACCTCTCCATGCCCGCCAAATTCGTCTTTGTCCGGGCGCGGCTCTCGAGTTCCCGCACTGACACGCCCTTTTTGTCGATGAACTGCATGCAGTTGGCCCCCATCACGAGTGAGACAAGCCACGGTCCCTGCCGCGAGCCAGGCGACGCCCCATGTTTGGTCGTCCGGTGGATTATCTGACCCGCGGCCTGGTTGTCGAACTCGATCGTGAACGCCACCAGTGCCTGCGACAGCAAAGTCGGCAGAGGAATGCTAGCGTTCATGACTGTCATATCCTCCAGGGGGCGGCCTCAGGCGCAATTATTACGGGGTCTGACGGTGCCTGGCGACGTCTGATTGACAGTGTGTCCGGCTCAACCATCATTCACTTTCCTCTATTCCCTTGGTAACCCATTCGTACACTCCCTTTTGGTAACCCTTGGTAACCATGCGGTTCATGACGTCCGGACGTACAATTGGCCTTGTCCGGTAGGTCCATCTGGCGATATTGGAGATGGCCGTCTGGACATCAGTCGGAAGCAGTTTCCCGGGCGTTCAGCGGGTTCTGTCAAGACCAGGATCTGGAGTTTGCAATCTTATGGCGTTGTTTGGCTTCAACAAACAGAAGGCACTCAGCAGTGCGGAGAAGTATGTCCAGCAGGGCAAGATTCAGAATGCCATCGCTGAGTACGAAAAAGTTCTCAAGAACGATGCCAAGGATCTGACGGTCACCAACACTGTCGGCGACCTCTACACGCGCCTCGGCGAAACCGACAAAGCGACCGCATGCTTCAAGACCGTAGGCGATGCCTATGCCAGCCAGGGTTTCACGGTCAAGGCGATCGCTATGTACAAGAAGATCTGCAAGCTTCAGCCCTCGCTCGAGAGCCTGCTGAAACTCGCGGAACTCTACTCGCAACAGGGCCTTTTCAATGATGCCCGCGCTCAATATCTGCAGGTCGCGGAAGAATTCCTGAAAGCCGGAGGACTCGAGAACGCGGTCCGCATCTTCCAGAAGATTCTGGAAATGGATCCAGAGAACAGCAACATGCGAGTCCGCTTGGCGGAAGTGTATCTTCGCCTGAATAAGAAGACAGAGGCGTGGCAGATTTTCTCCGCCGCTGCTGAGACTCTGCGGTCCAAAGGATCGCTCAGCGGAGCCGAAGAAATCCTGAAGCGCATGCTGACTCTCGATCCTGGCAACACTTACGCCCTGCTCATGCAAGGCAAGAACATGCTTGAATCCGGCGACGCGGCCGGAGCGGTTGCTGCTCTGCAAAAAGTTCCGGACATCGATTCCAGTCCCGATGGTCTGCGGGATCTGCTCAAGGCCTATCTGCAAACCGGACAACTCTCGGAAGCCGGAGGCATTGCGAGCAAGCTGTTGACCGTGCACAACGACCTGCCGGCAATCTCCAGCTTCGCAGACGCGCTTATGCAGGCCGGACAATACGAGAATGCTCTCCAGGTGTTCGACCAGCACGCCGAGCGATTACTGGCGGAGAACTCCGACAAAGTATTAGACAGCCTGCACGCCATCATTGGTCATGTACGCGACAATCCTGACTCGCTGCAAAAATTGCTCGACCTGTTCCACAAGGCCGCAGACACGACCCACATCAGCGAAGTCATGGAGTTGCTAGCCCACGCCAGCGTACAATCCGGCGACTTGCCGCGTGCTCGCGACCTTTATCAGAAGCTAGCTACCGTAGAACCGCAGAACCCGCTGCACATGCAGAATTACCAGCAGGTGGTCAGCCAGCTCAGTGGGACTTCCGGAAACAAGCTGATCACGCCGGAAGAGGCGATCGTACTAGTGGAGGATCTGGAAGCCACCGCGCCTTCGGTTCACCAGCACTATTCTGACGAAATTTCTCTCGCAGTCCGCTCGGCTCTCACCGACGCTGAGCTTTTCATTTCCTATAACATGCCCGCCAAGGCACTCGGCCCTCTGCTCGGGGCGTTGCCGTTGGCACCAAAAGATCTTCGCATCAATCAGCGTCTGGCCGCTTTGCACACGCGCGCTTCTCGCTTCGCCGAGGCGGCGCTCTGCTGCCGCACGCTGCAAAGCGTGTACTCTGAAGCCGACTATCCCGACGAAGCCACACGATACGGGGAACTGGCCGAGCGTTATGAAGAACGCTCTTCGCTTGCGTTGTCCAGCGCTGCCCAAGACGCTCCAGTTTTTCTGGAGGCTGCTGCCACTGTTTCTAGCGTGCGGGAGCAAGAACCAGAGAATGACGTACCCGAGTTTTCCATCGAGGCAGCTCCCGCCGAGGAGACTGCATCGAGCGAAGCAGCTAGGCCAGAAGCCGGCACATCTTCTGCCCCAGCTTTCGCTCCACCCGCTTCGCCTTGGCCCACCAGCGTTAAGCATGCTCGTGAAATCACCGTAGACCCGACCGCAGAGCCCGAGTTTGCCGTTGTTGATTCCGCAGGAATGCCAGCCGAGGCCGATGCCGGCTCCTCTGAAATCGACCTCTCCTCAGAGTGGGATGACGCTATCACCGTCGAAACCGATGGTCCCGCTGAGGAGGCTCCTGCGGTCAAGCGCAGCAGCGCAGTTAGCGCTCCCGGAATTCCAGAGTCCACCAAAGCCGACGAGACGATCGATGAGATTCGTTTCTATGTCGCTCATGGCATGCCCGCACAGGCCATGGCGGCGTTGGCCAAACTTCAGACCTTGACAAGCGATCAGCCCAAACTGGATGAGCTCCGCGCCGAGATCGAAGCCGCCGCTCAACCAGGCGACGAAGAAGTCCAGCCCGCAGTCGAACCCGTAGTCGAAGAACTCACGGCTGACGATATTCCAACCATCGAAGTCGAGCTTGAAGAAACACCAGTCGTCGAACCTCCGGTCGCGGTCCCACGACCGGCCGCCAAAGTGGCCGCCGTCGTTGTCCCGGCGGCGGTTGTCCCAGTGCGTCCTGTCGTCCAAGAGATTCCGGTGGTCGCGGAAGCCCCAATCCAGACAAGGCCCGGCCCGGTAGTGCACGCGCCGGTTGCTGAACCCGCTCCCGCTGTTCTGAAAGAATTCGTTTCCGACCTGGAAACTTCGTTGGGCGATGGATTCTTGCCGGATGCGGGCGCTGCCAAGCCCGTCGCGTCCCCTCTCCCGTCTGCCGCCAAGCCTGCGGTAACCTTCCCCGCGGCGCCTCAGGTAGTCCCGTCCGCACATCCTGAGCCGGCGATCGTGGCCGGTGAAGCCGCGCCCGTTCTCGGAGAGTTTGTTGCCGATATCGAAGCGTCCCTGGGGGAAGATTTCCTGAGGGGTGCGCCCGTGGCTCAACCAGAGCCTGTCGCTCCGGCCGCAAAAGTTGCGCCGAAACCGATGCCGCCGGTAGTAGCTCCGCCGCTCATCGCCCCTGCAGTCGTGGCGCCGAAGATAACCCCGCCGTTGGCCGCGAGTGCTGCCGCGTCCAGTTCGAATCAAGTTACGGCTCCCGCGCCTCAACCTGCGCCCACGATGGCCGCACCCGCGCCGGTAGCGACCGCGTCCCTGGCTTGGCACGCTCCGGTGGTGAACCCTCCGAAGCCGCAGCCGCCCCTTTCCCATTCGCCTGCCGCCCCAGCCGCTGCCAAAGGTTCTCCCTTTGGCGATGACGCCGGGGTCGACCTCGCGGAAATGTTCGGCGAACTCAAACAGGATCTCGAATCCGGCGTCGCTTCTTCCGACGAAGATCCTGAGACTCACTACAATCTCGGCATCGCCTTCCGCGAAATGGGCTTGCTCGATGAGGCCATCGGAGAATTGCAAAAGGCCTGCCAATCCTTCGATCACGGAAAACCGTTCCCGCAGATCATGCAAACTTATACCTGGCTGGCGCAATGCTTCCTCGAAAAGGGGGTGCCCGAGGCCGCGGTCCGCTGGTATGACAAAGCTCTCAAGGTCCCTGGCATCGATGGCGAAACCCGGGTTGCGCTGCACTACGAACTGGCTTCGGCCTACGATACTGCCGGCGACAAGACTTCCGCTTTGCACCACTTCATGGATGTTTACGGCAACAACATCGACTACCGCGACGTCGCCGAGCGCATTAAGGCCCTGAAGTCGTAGAATAGTCCGATGGCTTTACTCCCCAATTTTCTTGTCCCGGGGTTCAGTGCGGGCGGCCGTGATTTCGCCGTGGTCCGTTCATGGGGCCGCGGATGACCGATCACACACCGCTTTCCAGCGCTCCCAACCAAACGCCCCAACCCTCTCCGCCGCCTGCTGAAACGCGCACTGCGCTTCTCGATCCTCCCGAACAAACGACGCCCCGCCCAAGCCCAAACGGCCTGCAAGTCTGGATTCATCGCATCTCGGTGTTTCTTTTTGTGCTGGTCAGTGCGGTGGCGGGAGTGCTGCTCATCATCCTGCCTTGGACTCCGGAGTGGACCGATAACTATTTGCTGCTTTCGTTTCCCGCTCTGCGCTCCGTTGTTTCCAATGGATTCTTCCGCGGCCTTTGCAGCGGCTTGGGCCTGCTCGATATCTGGATTGGTTTCTGGGAGGCGCTCCACTACCACGAGCAACAATGAAGATGTGCCGGGGTAGCGCAAATGGGGATGCGCAGTTCAGGCGTCGTGATTGATAGCCCTGCCACTCTTCCCCGTATTCTGACGATTTTGACAGTGAGTTTCACTATGACTGATCACCTTAAATCCGCGCCAGTGGCGTACGAAAATCCAGCATTTCTTAACAGTCCGGATGGGCGCATCCTCCGTATCATGGCCGAATATCAGGAGCCCTTGGCGCGTTTCCGGCGGGAACAGATTCAGGATACGGTCGTCTTCTTCGGCTCGGCCCGCTTTATGGGAGAGCAGGATGCCGCGAAGGCTCTCGCCGCGATCAAACAGAATCACGCCGGTGTTGCAGCTTCGCAACTGGAAAAAGACTTGAAATCTGCCGAGGCTGCCGTCGAAATGGCCCGCTACTACGAAGATGCGCGCCGCCTGGCTCACATGCTGACCAAGTGGTCCATTCAGATTCCAGCCCGCCGCCGGCGCTTCGTCGTCACAACCGGCGGAGGCCCCGGCATTATGGAGGCTGCCAATCTCGGCGCTCACGAAGCCGGCGGAAAAACCATTGGCCTGAACATTCAGCTGCCCTTTGAACAGAGTCCTAATCAATACATCACTCCGGCCCTGAACTTTCAATTTCACTACTTCTTCATGCGCAAATTCTGGTTCGCCTATCTTGCCAAGGCCTTAGTCATCTTTCCCGGCGGGTTTGGCACCATGGATGAACTCTTTGAAATCCTCACCCTCGCGCAAACCGACAAGCTGGCCAAGAAAATTCTGGTTGTCATTTACGGCAGCGAATACTGGCACCGCATTATCAACTTCCAGGCCTTCGTCGACGCCGGCACCATTGCCCCCGCAGACCTAGATCAGTTCAGAATCGTCGACAGCCCCGAAGACGCGTTCGAGGTCTTGCGCGATGGCCTGACGACATACCACCTCGGCGGCACACCCAAAAAAGAAGGCGAAGCGCTGCCGGAGATTGCGAAGACCCGACCGTAGCGGATTGACCATTTGAAAAGCCGCGAAGAGGCGAGAACGAAAAAATAATTAAGCCTCAGCGGGGGCGAACGAAGACGGCCACTCGCGCACTGCAGCGCGCGAAGTTCCAGCAACCAAGCCTGCTGCATTAGACTCCAATCGGATGGGAAAAGGCTGCCTGCTCTACTACATCACCGACCGCACTGCCTTTCCCGGGGATGAATCTTCCCGCCGTCGTCGTCTTCTGGAGAAAATCTGCGAAGCCGCCCGTGCCGGCGTCGACTACATCCAACTTCGCGAAAAAGACCTTCCCACGCGCGATCTGGAGCTGCTGGCGAAAGAAGCCGTGAGCGTCATCGCACAACTGAAAACTGAGAACCGAGAACTGAGAACTGCCCTCCTCATCAACTCACGCACCGATGTCGCACTGGCGGTTCAAGCTGACGGCATCCACCTCCGATCCCACGACGTCTCGCCGCCAGACGTAAGAACCGTATGGCAATGTGGCGCGGGCGCCCCCGCCCGTCGAAACTCACCATCACGTCCCCTGATCGGAGTGTCCTGCCACACCCCACCAGAAGTAGCCCAAGCCGCCGCGCAGAACGCAACGTTCGCGGTCTTCGCCCCTGTCTTCGAAAAAAACAACAGTCCCACCGCCCGCCCGGCGGGCCTCATCGCACTTCAGAAAGCTTGCGAGGCCGCCATCCCAGTCCTGGCTCTCGGCGGCATCACTCTGGCCAATGCCCATTCCTGCTTGGCAGCCGGAGCTGCCGGCATCGCCGTCATCCGCCTATTTCAGGACAACGACATCGAACAGGCCGTGCGCGCGCTGCGCAGTCCTACCCGGTAGCTCTGTCTGCCGTCGAAGTCCGCCCAACCGGAACTGGCCTGATGACTTGCGGTGGCGGTTGCTCGCGCCGGCATTGACTTGAACGGGTCATGATTTTGGGTGGCGCAGCGCTTCGAGCGCTCGGATAATTCCAATCTAGAACAGGGGGCTTTGGCCCCTGCGGCGGCCGAGTCCAGCATTCATCCGGTCCAGTTCTCCCCGTCTTCAGAACCTGCATCAGTTTGGCCAGTCGCCGCTTCCGGGTTTCTTCTTGCTTCGCGGCGCGAATGGAAATCGCCAGCTCTTTCTTGTCGGTGAACGCCAGATCATCCCAGCGCAGCTGCGCTTTCTGGCTTTTCGCCAATTCCTTTTTCAGCTCCGGCGGCGCTTCGACGGTGCGCGCTTCCTCGTCGCGCCCCATCACCGCGTCTACGACGTCTCCCGCCTTCGCCTTCGCACCCTGGCGCATCGTCTTGTTCACCGCCATGCCGTGACAGCCTCCCATCGGCATCAGCGACGACCGGAAGGGAATCCATTGATCGTCCCGCGGACCGCGATACGCGCCCGAGTGCCAAACGTCTCCGGCACATCGAATGGAGGGTTGCGCCACGCCACCGAACTCCCCTCCTTGCCTTCCAGCATCACTTTGAATCTCAGCTTCTTCTCTGCCATCGGTGCCTCCCGCCATCGGCGCTGGTAAACTTTACCTTTGGTAGGAGCCTCCGGCAACGGCAATAATGCTGAGTCCAACCCACTCTGAAACTCAAACCTTGGCGATCGAACCATCGCTGGTCCCGATCCTCGAGGGCTGGTTCTTGATGGGCTCGACAGCAGGACAGGACTGCGAGCGTCCGGTTCATCGTGTCTGGGTTGACGGGTTTCTCATGGGCGCCACGCAAGTCACCAATGCCGAATACGCCCGATTTCTTCGCGCATCCGGCACTCCGCAGCCTCCGTTGTGGCAAGATCCAAACTTCAACCATCCGCAACAACCCGTCACGGCAGTTTCCTGGTTCGAGGCGGTGCACTACTGCCAGTGGCTCAGCTTACAAACTGGCCGAGCCCACCGCTTGCCCACGGAAGCTGAATGGGAACATGCCGCACGCGGCGGTCTGGAACAGAAAAATTTCCCCTGGGGCGACGATTCTCCGGGGTCTCTTCCCGATTACGCCACGCGCTGGCAAACCGGTCCGGAGCCCGTTGCGCGCTACGCCCCCAACGCCTTCGGCCTCTATGATATTTGCGAGAACGTCCACGAATGGTGCAGCGACTGGTATGACCCGAACTATTACGGGATCTCGCCTGACCGGAATCCGCGCGGCCCGGAACAAAGCAAGCGCAAGTCTTCCCGCGGTGGATCCTGGCGCCACCACATCAAAGTAGCCCGCTGCTCCGCCCGTTCCAGCATTCCCCCAGAATTCCAATACGCCGACTACGGCTTCCGGACAGCGTGTGATCGGTAAATCAATTGCGGTTGTCACGGCAGGGGCGAGGTCGCAGCGCGCGGGCGCCTCGCCCTTTCGATTCCAATGCCACGACAATCTCCCGAGCACTCTATAATTTGTCGTTCCTCAGCGGGCGAAGCCTGCTGGGGAGCCTGTTGTTGCCGGCGGCATTCATAAATACCGAGGAGAAACATCATGTTCCGTCCTGATCTTCTAAGAAACAAACGCATCCTCATCACCGGCGGCGGCACTGGCCTCGGCAGAGGGATGGCCCAGCGCTTCCTCGAACTCGGTGCCACGGTACACATCTGCGGCCGCCGCGTAGACGTCCTTGAACAGACTGCCGCCGAGTTGACGCCGCTTGGTCTCATCCACGCAATCCCCTGCGACGTTCGCAATCTCGATGCTGTGGAAGCCATGATCGATACCATCTGGAGCGAAGCTCCGCTCGATGTCCTCGTCAACAACGCCGCCGGCAACTTCATCGCCCGCACCGAAGAACTTTCCCCGCGCGCCTTCGAGTCGGTGATCGGCATCGTGCTCATGGGGACTCTTCAGGCGACTATGGCTTGCGGACGCCGCTGGCTCAAAGCCAGTCATCCGGGCACGGTTCTGAGCATCTCTGCCACGTACGCGCCGGTAGGATCAGCCTATGTCGTCCCCTCCGCCGTCTCCAAAGCCGGAGTCGAAGCTCTCACTCGCAGCCTCGCGGTGGAGTGGGGCGATCGCAATATTCGCATGAACGCGATCGCGCCTGGCCCGATTCCCACGCAAGGCGCATTTTCGCGCGTTCTGCCTCGCCCCGAACTGGAAACCCTCGCCCTCGATCGCAATCCGCTGCATCGCTTCGGCACAGTCGATGAATTAGCCAACCTCGCGGCTTTTCTGGTGAGCGACGGGTCCGGTTACATCAACGGCGAGGTCATCCGCATGGACGGCGGCGAATTCCTGCAAGGTGCCGGAGAATTCAGCAACCTGGGAAGAGTCCTCAGCGAAGAAGATTGGAATGCGATCAAGCCGAAAAAACGTTGAGCTTCGTCACCCACCAGATGCTCGGGGTTATTGAACGGGATGGGATCGACCGAGCGCCAACGACCAGCAACGATCAGACCTTTCGCGGCATCACGATCGCCTTCAGCAGCATGTTCACCAGACTGAGCACGATCGCCCCGATGAACGCGGGCAGGAACCCCCGTACTTGAAATCCCGGCGCCAGAAGCGCCGAAGCAAATTCCAACATCAAGGCATTGATCACGAACCAGAACAATCCCAAAGTCAACAGAGTAAGAGGAAACGTAATCACCTTCAGCACGAGCCCGATCGTGGCATTGATCAACCCTATGACCAGCGCCGCAATCAGCGCGTTCCTAGGCCCGCTGAGATAAATGCCGGGCACAACCTGAGCCATAATCCACACCGCCAACGCACTCAGGACCCAGTGCAGTAGTAGTCGCAGCATCGTCGCTCCTTGTCGTGACGACAGCGCCAGAAATATCCGCTCACGAAACTATATCAGTACGAACCGCCCCCCTGTATTCGACTTATGATCTACTACAAGAAACGCACCCTCGCCCGCGCATTCGGTCACATAAGTTACACTCGTCATTCAACTTTCCAGGAGGATCTCCCAATGCCCGACCCCGCTCTCAGCGGATCCGAATTCAAAAAGCAACTCCGTGCCGGAACGCCCAAGATGGGGCTGTTCCTCAATGCTCACAGCCCCACGGTCGCCGAGCAACTCGCTCACAGT
>CAZILJ010000278.1:0-2866 GCA_964539915.1 uncultured Acidobacteriaceae bacterium
TCCCGGGGCTGGTCGATTCCCACGTGCATATCAATGAGCCTGGTCGCGGGGATTGGGAAGGCTTCGAAACCGCGACGCGTGCCGCAGCGGCAGGCGGCTGCACGATGCTGGTCGACATGCCCCTGAATTGTCTTCCGTCAACGACTACTGATGCTGCGCTTGATGCTAAGCGTAAAGCGGCGCACGGCAAATGCCGCGTCGATTGGGCTGCCTGGGGCGGTTTGGTCCACGATAATCAAAACGAGATTGAAGGTCTCGCGACCGCCGGCGTCCTGGGTTTCAAGTGTTTTCTGGTCGACCCCGGGATCGACAGTTTCACCATGGTTAGCGAGCAGGAGTTACGATCTGCTCTGCCGCGAGTGGCTCGGACTGGCCTTCCGCTGTTGGTTCACGCGGAGCTTCCCGGCCCAATCGATCGCGCCACGGATGCTTTAGCAAACGCCGATTGGAGCTGCTACGGGACTTATCTTGATTCGCGGCCGGACGAGGCAGAACTGGCTGCGATTCGGATGATGCTGACCCTTTGCCGCGAATTTGGTTTTCGTCTGCATATCGTGCATCTCTCAACCAGCCAGGCACTTCAGGAGTTGGCTGACGCGCGTAAAGAAGGACTTCCGGTCAGCGTCGAGACCTGTCCACACTACCTGCATCTGTCCGCTGAGCAAATTCATGACGGGGCGACTTCAAGCAAATGTGCGCCGCCAATTCGCGGCCGTGATAATTGCGAGAGATTGTGGCAGGGCCTCAGAGATCGAACGATCGATTTCGTGGTTACTGACCATTCTCCGTGCCCGCCAGCCATGAAACGGCTTGGCGAGGGCAATTTTCGGAGTGCGTGGGGCGGCATTGCGAGCCTTTCTGTGGCGCTTCCAATCCTGTGGACGGAAGCCAGCAGACGAGGATTCACGCTTCGCGATGTTGCCCAGTGGATGTCCGCTGGGCCTGCCCGCTTGGCGGGGTGCGACCTGCACAAGGGCCGCATTGCTCCCGGCTACGATGCGGATTTCGTGGTATTCGAACCGGATCGCGAGATCACTGTGACGGAAGACAAACTGCACTACCGGCATCCAGTTTCACCTTATCTGGGGGAAACACTGCGCGGGAGAGTAAAGGCTACTTATCTACGCGGGAATCCAGTGTTCGCTGACGGCGAGTTCCCCGGTCAACCCTGCGGCCGCGAGTATACGTCGAATTCAAACCGTCGATCGACACCATGACCTTTTTCCATTTTGCCGCGCGACACTTCCCCACCATTGTGGCGCAGTCTGGCATACACTATCCCATCCGCGCGACCAGCGGCCGGGTCACGCCTGGAGACGATCGCGGATGAACAGTGTGAGGACGAAGGGTATCTGATGAATCGGGAACGCATCGTCGGCGAGTCGGTTCCGCGCAAGGAAGGGCGCGACAAGGTGACCGGAAGGTCGAAGTACGTCGACGATATGGTTTTGCCGAACATGCTCTTTGCAGCCACGGTTCGCAGTCAGATTCCTCACGGCCGAATCAGGAAGATCTCATTCGGCGCCGACGTCGCCTGGGATGAGTTCGTGGTCGTGTCTGCGAAAGATATTCCTGGGAGAAATTGCATCGCGTTGATCGGCGATGATCAACCTTGTCTGGCCGGTGAATTTGTTAACCATCCAGAAGAACCCATCTTGCTGGTTGCTCATCCGGACCGGCATGTTCTTCAAAAGGCAGTTCACGCGGTGTCGATCGAATACGATCGCCTGCCTGCGATCTTCACGATTGAAGAAAGCGAGGGCCGCTCGGAAGTTGTGTGGGGCGGGGACAACATTTTCAAAACCTACTTGATCGAGAAAGGAAACGTCGAGGCGGGATGGCAGAACGCCGATTACATCGTGGAAGGCGAGTACTCGACGGGTGCGCAGGAGCAGTTGTATATCGAAAATAACGGAATGATCGCGTCCTTTGATGAGGCACAAGGGATCACGGTGTGGGGATCGCTGCAGTGCCCTTACTACGTTCACAAGGCCTTGATGGCGCTGTGCAATCTACCGGCAGATAAAGTTCGGGTTGTGCAAATGGAGACCGGAGGTGCTTTCGGCGGCAAGGAGGACTATCCGTCGATGATTGCTGGACATGCTGCGCTCCTGGCGATCAAGGCGGGAAGGCCCGTCAAGATTATTTATGACCGGTTGGAGGACATGGCTGCGACCACAAAGAGGCATCCCTCGCGCACTCGGCATCGGACGGCCGTGAGTCGAGAGGGAAAGATCCTTGGCGGCGAAATCGAATTCACGATCGACGGCGGAGCTTATGCGACGTTGTCTTCCGTGGTACTCTCCGGAGGTGCGATTCACGCTGGCGGTCCCTATTACTGGCCGAGTGTTCGTATTCGCGCGAAGGCCGTTGCCACAAACGCGCCGCCTCATGGAGCGTTCCGAGGCTTTGGGGCGCCACAGAGTTTGTTTGCCATGGAGCGGCACATGG
This sequence comes from uncultured Acidobacteriaceae bacterium, assembly GCA_964539915.1. Lineage (GTDB taxonomy): Bacteria > Acidobacteriota > Terriglobia > Terriglobales > Acidobacteriaceae > Sulfotelmatobacter. The sequence continues at coordinate 2,452 of CAZILJ010000278.1, forward strand.
ATCGAATCGCCCAGACCATAGGTCTGTCCCCGGTTGAGATTCGTCGTCGAAACTTTCTGCAGCCCGGGCAGACTACGACCACAGAACAGGTCGTGCGTGAACCGATCGATCTTGGTAAGTTGCTCGACCGTGCCTTGGAAATCTCGGATTATGAGTCCAAGAAGCGGGCTTTTGCGAATCAGAATCAGACTGGCGGTTCCAAGAAAGGCATGGGCATTGCCGCGTTTCTGCACGGCGCCGGATTTACCGGATCGGGCGAGCGTTATCTGAGTTCGGTGGTGGGAGTAGAAGGCTGCGCCGATGGCGCTGTGCGAGTCTTGGTGTCGAGTACGGAATTTGGTCAGGGAACGAACACTGTGCTGAGCCAGATTGCGGCTGAGGCTCTCGGTCTGCCCTACGAGAGTGTCAGCATGGC
>CAZILJ010000279.1:0-3757 GCA_964539915.1 uncultured Acidobacteriaceae bacterium
CGGGAAGTCGAGGATGGCGTTGCATCGCCCACTCCCGGCCCGTTCGCCACTCCTGATACCGTGCCCTCGAGTTCGGCATTGTCGTCGCGCATCGTGACTTCGACAGGAGCGCTCGATCCCCCGCCGACGATCAACGGTTGACGGAGCAAATCCACTCCGCCCATGGTAGCAGCGGCTACGTATCCACGAGAGGAATTCAGTCGCAACCAATATCGCCCGGGCGTTAGGTTTTCGAGAACCAATGACTCGTCGTTCGGCCCCGTGGGCGGACGAAGGGATCCTCCGCCCTGACGTAAATCGTCTGCAGATTCGGCGCCGATCTGCAGATAGCTGCGGGGGCCCTGCATCCGGAAAGTTTTTCCTCCGGCGCTAAACATGGAGGTTGAGTTGTCCGAATCCGCTGAAGTGAACTCTTCGGTAACGCGCACACTGATCGAAGTACTGGGAATCAGGGTCAGGGTTGAGCCCTCCGCTGGAGTGCTCGCGACCGCAAGGTGCACCGATCCGGCAACTGAATTGTTGCCATACGTCGCCGCTTCGACCAGGTAATTGCCATTCGGCAGCAATCCCTCAATGCTTTGTTTCTCCGGGTTGTAGCCTAGTGAATAGTCGGCGCTCCCGTGTCCGAGCAGCGACACCGTGATATTCAATCCGCCGTTTACCTCCTCGTTCGCGATCGGAATTCTCACTGGGTAATAAGGCTGACGAGTCAAGGGAATATCGATCTCGACCGACTGTCCCGCAGTCAGTTGAATGGTGCCGGCCGCGGCAGGGTCGGGAACGCCTGGATAGTACACCGGTGGGAATCCGTATTGTTGACCACCCGGAACCGTGGTCGCCGGATCGTTGTCCATGAACTCATCGGTTACCACCTTGTAAGTTCCAGGCCGGAGCTCGGCGAAGCGGAACTCCCCGTTCGAGTTCGCTTTCATGGAGGCGGTTCGTGTCCACTTCGGCATACCTTCCTGCACCATCCGGGACAAAATCTGTACGGTGATGCCCAATGCAGGATCGGCGTCAGATCGGATGACGCGTCCCTTGATCAGCGCCTCGGGCATCAGGGGAATTGTGATCTCGCCACCGGAAGACACATCGACTGCCGCTCGACTATTCGGATCGTCCAGGTAGCCCGGTTTGCGCGCCGTCAGAACGGAGAAGATGCCCCTACGAAGCACCGGCCGTTCCACGGGAACCGGGCCGTCGTAAAAGGTGTGGCGATCCGCACCTTCTGATTTGGGCAGGGCGAACTCGAAATGCCCTTCACCGTCGGTCATCGTAGCGAAGCGATTGTCGGGAGAAGAAACGAGGGCGCGACTGAGGGGAGCGTGCGTAATCGAGTTGACGACAATTCCTTTTACGGTGCCCTGATCGTCGCTAGATTGCAGGCCTTGCTCAGTAGCTTGGCCCGGGGATAGGCACGCTGTCGTCAGAAAAAGGAGGAGAAGATAAGCCTGATGTTGAACTGCCGGGCAGATGCTGATCCGCGTCCGGGGGCAGCGCCGGACCAATCCTCTCTGGGCTCCTGGCAACGTCATTCCCAACTCTTGCTCCGCTGGTTGGCCGTCTCGGGGCGATCTGGACTCATTTGACTTCTTCCCGCTTTGTCCCGTCAACCCACCATCACAGATGGATGCAGGGAACGTGAGATCGGAGGCCCGCACTTCATGAGTAATCTTGAGCTGACCCGCCGAGTTGTGTACAGTCAGGACATCACCCTCACCATGAAATCAAATTGTTGCTGGTTGCCCGTTACGTGCGTTCTCATCGCTGTGCTCACGCCGATCTGCGGGCAGGCACTGGCTGAACCGAAGCATCCGGCAGCGCTCAGCCATCTGGGTGGGGTCGATTCCATCATCGAACAGGCGGTCACGGATGGAAACATCCCTGGGGCCGTGCTGGTTGTCGGACATGACGGGGCAGTCGTTTTCCGCAAGGCTTACGGTAGCCGCGCGCTCGAGCCGAAGCGCGAGCCGATGACTCTGGACACGGTGTTTGATCTGGCTTCGCTCACCAAAGTCATCGCCACAACCACGGCGATGATGCAACTGTTCGAGCAGGGCAAGGTCCGGATGAGTGATCCGGTGGCCAAGTATCTGCCGGAGTTCGCGCAGAACGGCAAAGAGGACATCACGGTACGGCAATTGATGACGCACTACTCCGGGCTGGCGCCCGACCTTGATCTAAAGGAACCATGGCAGGGCAAGGACACTGGCTACCGGATGGCGTTTACCGAGGCACCTGAAACAGTTCCGGGATCGGGGTTCGTGTATAGCGACATCAATTTCATTACGCTCGGAGCGCTGGTGGAGCGAGTCTCAGGCGAGACGCTGGATGTCTATACGACCCGGCATATTTTTGCCCCGCTGCAGATGACGCGAACCCGCTTTGTTCCTCCGGCGACCTGGCGGCCAAAGATTGCGCCCACCCAGTATGACGATAACCAGCACATGCTAAGGGGAGAAGTGCATGATCCCACGGCCCGACGGATGGGTGGAGTGGCAGGGCACGCAGGGCTGTTCTCGACCGGGGATGATTTAGCGAAGTTTGCGCAGGCCCTGCTCAATGGCGGCCGCGGGATTCTGTCGGCGGACACGGTCCAGAAGATGACATCGCCGGAGCAGCCTCCGACGGCCTCGGCCGTGCGCGGGTTCGGGTGGGATATCGATTCTCCATTTTCGTCCAATCGCGGCGACCTGCTGCCAGTGGGATCGTTCGGGCACACGGGATTCACCGGCACGTCAGTATGGATTGATCCGACCACCCAGACTTACATCATCTTGCTGACGAATTCGGTGCATCCGCGGGGAAAGGGAAATGCAATCGGGCTACGGTCGAAAGTGGCGACCGAGGTAGCCGCAGCACTGGCATTGAATCCGTCGGAAAAAGAGGCGCTACGCTGGAAGAGTCTCACCGGATATAACGAGGCGATGAGCGCAGCCCACCACATCGGCTCAAGGAACGGGTCCGTGAAGACCGGGATTGATGTGCTTGAGGAGCACGGATTTGATGTGCTGCAATCGCCGTCCGGGAGAAAGCGAATTGGCGTCGTAACCAATCAAACGGGCATCGACGGGCGGGGTCAGCGGACGATTGATGTGCTGGCGAAAACCCCGGGAGTCTCTCTGGAGGCGATCTTCAGCCCGGAGCATGGCGTGACCGGCACGCTCGACACAACCGGCATCGGAAACTCGGTGGACGCAATCACCGGAGTTCCGGTATACAGCGTGTATGGCGGGACCGACGCGGCGCGGCGCCCTCCACCGGATGTGATGAAGACTCTGGATGCGGTGGTGTTCGACATTCAGGACGCCGGCGCACGCTATTACACCTATGAGACCACGCTCGGATATTTCCTGGAAGGTGCGGCGAAGGCTGGGATTGAACTGATTGTCTTGGATCGGCCGGATCCGGCTACAGGATCGTTGGTGCAAGGTCCGGTGTCAGATCCGGGGCGAGAAAATTTTACGGACTACTGGACTGTTCCGGTGCGTCCAGGAATGACCGTGGGCGAACTGGCGAAGATGTTTAACGCCGAACGCAGCATCAACGCAAAGCTCACCGTCGTGCCGATGGATGGATGGCAACGCGGCGACTGGTTCGATTCGACAGGTTTGGTGTGGGTGAATCCTTCGCCGAACCTGCGCAGCGTGACCGAGGCCGCTCTGTATCCGGGAGTGGCAATCATTGAGGGCACAAACGTTTCGGTCGGGCGCGGGACTGATACGCCGTTTGAAGTGTTGGCCGCGCCGTGGATGAA
>CAZILJ010000280.1:0-12295 GCA_964539915.1 uncultured Acidobacteriaceae bacterium
GCCGCGGCATGCGCCGGCAGTACCCTGCTCAGCAATTCCCTTTCGCGCGCGATGACGAACTTCTGGTCGTCGAGCGAGTAGCTATGTCCCTTGGCCACCAGCGCCGCTATGTCCTTCTCTTCCAGAAAGAATTCGTCAAACCAGGCAATCTGCGACAGCACCTGCAGATCGGTAAAATCCTGCGCCTGAAAATACCGCTCCGCGCGTTCCGGATGATCGCCATGTTCGCGAAACCGCTCCCATAATTCGCGATAACGCGGATAGCGCCCGATCAAGTTCTGCGGATTCGCCTGAAACAGATATTGCAGCGCAAAGCGCCGTTCATCCAATGACAAATCCTTCGCCGGCTTGGCTGCGACTCTCAGGAACGGATCCTGCGCCGTACCCTCAACATAGTCTTGGATCTGCACCATCAGCGAAGGCACCAGGTTGAAGTTCTGGTGAACATTGGGAAATTCGTCCAGCAACTTCACCATGCCGTAGTAGTCTTTCAGCGCGTGCAGACGCGTCCACGGCAGACGATATTCGCCGGTTACCAGATCCTTGTAAAACGGCTGGTGCTGGTGCCAAAGAAGAATGACGCGCAAAGCGGGCATGATGGGAACTGGTCAGTCTAGCATGGGGACTTTCGCTCGTTCCGCACGAATGGCTCCGCCCGAATCCACCGCATGCGGGGACAACCGCCCTCGGCTGTCCGGCGGCCCGGTTGTATCGGGTCGCGGCGTCCTGGCGATACGCCTCTGCTGATTGGCTCTTTGATCGCATCCAATCCTGTCTTTCGGACTTTGCGGCAAAAGATTTTTCACCGCTCCTTTATCGCGCGCCACAGCTTCACGACAAATCCATGAATTCGACCTAACAAAAGCCGTAATACGACCCTTATCTTCCGGTACACTAAAACGCATACATCCTGCTCAACCCATGAGCCCTGAACTGACACTCGCGAGTCCCCAGCTTCTCTCCGACCAGGATCTCTACCTTTTTAACGAGGGCAGCAACTATTGCCTGTACGAAAAGATGGGAGCCCATCTCGTCTCTCACAATGGCGAAGCCGGCGCCGTGTTCAGCGTCTGGGCGCCGAATGCCCGATCGGTTTCGGTCATGGGCAGTTTCAACGGTTGGGATTCCAAGACGCATCGGCTTCCTTCCCGCGGCTCATCCGGCATCTGGGAAGGCTTCATCCCCGGCGTCACTCGTGGCTCGCTCTATAAATTTCACGTCGAATCGCAGCGCCATGGATATCGCGTCGATAAAGCAGACCCCCTCGGTTTACTGCACGAGAAACCGCCTCGCACTGCTTCCGTGGTCTGGGATCTGGACTACCAATGGAGCGACCAGGACTGGATGGCGAATCGCGGCGGCCGCAACTCGCTGCGTGCGCCCCAGGCGATCTACGAAGTCCATCTCGGCTCGTGGATGCGCGTCCCCGAGGATCACAACCGTCCGCTGACCTATCGCGAAACCGCGCCCCGCCTCGCCGAATATGTAAGCCAACTTGGCTTCACCCACGTTGAGTTCCTGCCCGTGATGGAGCACCCTTTCTACGGTTCCTGGGGATATCAGACCACCGGATACTTCGCGCCCACCTCGCGCTACGGGACGCCCCAGGACTTCATGTACCTGGTCGACTACCTGCATCAGCACGGCATCGGGGTCATTCTCGATTGGGTACCGTCCCACTTCCCTTCCGACGCGCACGGCCTCGCCTATTTCGACGGCACTCATCTCTACGAGCACGCCGACTCGCGCCAGGGATTCCATCCCGACTGGAAGACTCACATCTTTAATTACGGCCGCGCCGAAGTGCGTAGTTTTCTCATGTCCAGCGCCATGTTCTGGCTCGACAAATATCACATCGACGGCCTGCGCGTAGATGCTGTCGCCTCCATGCTCTACCTCGATTACTCGCGCAAGGAAGGCGAGTGGATTCCCAACAAGTTCGGCGGCCGCGAAAACCTCGAAGCCATCGACTTCCTGCGCCGCTTCAATCAGGAAGCCTACAAAGAGCATCCCGAAATTCAGACGACGGCCGAGGAATCCACTTCCTGGCCTATGGTCTCAAAGCCCGTCTACGTCGGCGGTCTCGGCTTCGGCCTCAAGTGGGACATGGGCTGGATGCACGACACGCTCAAGTACTTTCAGAACGATCCCATTCATCGCAAGTATCACCACAATGATCTCACTTTCCGCAGTCTGTATTCGTTCCACGAAAATTTCGTGCTGCCACTTTCTCACGACGAGGTCGTTCACGGTAAAGGATCGCTGGTCGGCAAGATGCCCGGCGACGAATGGCAGCGTTTCGCCAACCTCCGTCTGCTGTTCGCATACATGTACGCCCAGCCCGGAAAGAAATTGCTCTTCATGGGCTGCGAGTTCGGTCAGGTGCGCGAGTGGGCGCACGACACCAGCCTCGAGTGGCACGTCGTGCAATATCAGGTTCACCGCGGAGTGCAGGCCTGGATGGAGCAACTCAACCGCTTCTATCGCAGCGAGCCTGCCATGCACGTGTTCGACAACAATCCCGCCGGAATCGAATGGGTCGACTGCAACGACAACGCCACGAGCACGATCTCGCTCTTGCGCAAGAGCGAGGCGCCACAAGATACCGTTCTTATCATCTGCAACTTCACCCCCGTCCCACGTCTCGAATACCGCGTCGGAGTCCCGCATGGCGGCTATTGGCGAGAAATGCTGAACAGCGACGCCCTTGAATACGCGGGCAGCGGCATGGGCAATCTCGGCGGAGTGCACGCCGAAGCCATCCCCGCCCACGCTCGCCCCTTTTCGTTGAAGGTAACTCTACCCCCGCTGGCCGCCCTATTCTTCAAAGCAACCTAGCCAGGTGCGTAGATTCCTGTGGTGGCCGCCACAGCTCATGCGGGGACCGCCTCGGCCCTCCGGTCAGGATGAAGCCTGGACCGCCCGGCGGAAAACGGCCAAGACGTAGCCAGCAAGCCCGCCTCAGCCGGACTCGCAACCTGCTCATTTGAAGTAACTTAGATTTTCCTCACAACTGCCTCGCCGGCGCAGCCATCCAAACCTAGATCCAAATTCCTGTGGAGATTAATTTGGTTCTCAAAGGCCCTTTCATGCTCGCCGCCGTAACCGCAATGCTCCTCTGCGCCAGCGGTGTCACAGCCCAATCAACCTACACCCTGACTGTGACCTTGGCCGGCACCTCCAGGGGTACGGTCCGCAGCAGTCCCGCGGGGATCAGTTGCCCAACCATTTGCAGCGCGTCGTTTAACGCAGGGACCGTCGTGAAGCTAACTCCCGTCGCGGCAACTGGATCCTTCTTTCGGTCGTGGTCCGGCGCTTGCTCAGGTACCGGAAGCTGCACGCTGACGATGAACGCAGCCAGGTCCGCAACTGCCACCTTCAACGTCAATCAGACGGTAAAAGTCCTAAATCACATCATTTTCATGGCGCAGGAGAATCGCTCTTTCGACCATTATTTCGGAGCCTTGCGTCCGTATTGGAAGACGAATGGTTACTCCGATCGCTCCTTCGACGGTCTGCCCCAATTTAATCCAACTTCCGGCATTGCTCCGCTTTACGGACCGCCGCCCACCAATCCCGGTTGCGATCCCAAATATGCGCCGCCGAACGACTGCATGATCGACACCGCGAGCCCTAAAGTTGCTTCCTACAAGCTGAACACTCAGTGCATTGAAAATCCCAGTCCATCCTGGAACGAAAGCCATGTGGACTGGAATCTCACCAACAACTATTCCGCGACGCCCACCCTCGATGGTTTCGTCTGGACCAACGCCCACGACGCTCGAAACAACCATCCTCCGTATCACGACATCAATGGCATTCGCACCATGGGGTACTACGACAGCACCGATCTCAACTACTACTACTTCATGGCTTCAAGATTCGGCACTTCCGATCGATGGTTTGCGCCCGTGATGTCGAGGACTGCTCCAAATCGTGAATATCTGATTGCCGCCACCTCACAGGGTGACGTCTACCCGGTCGGCACCAACCGTGCTGATCAGTCTCTGCTCACCGCCACAACTATTTTTCAGGAATTGCAAAACGCGGGAATCACTTGGAAGATTTACGTCAACACAGAGAACACTCCGTGCGCGTCAAACCCGACTCCCCAATGCTTGCTGACCTTGAGTTACGTTCAGAATTTTCGGTGGGGACAGACGATTCCCACCAACTATCCAAGCCACCTGGCGACCATGTCGCAGTATTTCTCTGACGTACAAAATGGAACGCTTCCAGAGGTCGCTCAAATTGAGCCTGCCTCGGCCGCGGGTCTCGACGAGCACGGTTCCGACACCGACCAATATCCCATCAACATCCAACTGGGAGCCAACTACGTTTCATCGCTCATCAACGCGCTGATGACCAGCGTCTCGTGGAAGGACTCCGTCTTCATCCTGACCTATGACGAACCCGGTGGTCTTTACGACCACGTCGCACCCCGTCCTGCCGTGAGTCCCGACGGAATCAAACCGAAAGACTTGCAGCCCGGCGACATTTGTACCACGGCTACGGGTCCTGATTGCGATTTCACCTACACCGGCTACCGCCTGCCCCTGATCGTCGTATCCCCTTATGCGATTCTGCACTACGTCTCGCACACGGTCATGGACACCACCGCCATCCCGAATTTCATCGAACACCGCTTCGGCTTACCCGCTTTGACGAAACGGGATGCGGCACAGAAAACCATGGCTGAGTTCTTCAACTTCAATATTCCGCCATGGAAGGTGCCGCCCAAGCCTCCCGCACAGATTACCGGCGGCGCCTGTTACGTGAACCAATTGCCGTGAGGGCAGGTTCTTGCCGTTCGCGGCGTCCGCAACGCAAACCTCGGTCGGCGTCCGCGGAGCTCTCTCTTATCCGAAGCCCTGGTACGCCTTCCAGAACTCCGTCCAAGGCAGGCGGGGACCATCGCACACATAAATATCCGGATGGTCCTGGCTCTCTTCGTTGCGGACGCCCAACGCGTTGCCGCTGTGCCCGGCGACCCGGCACGAGTGATAGAACCTCTCCGCTTCCTCGCGGGATGTACCCAGCACGATCAGCGTCGACGGCGGTGGCTCCGGATAACCGCGCAGCCACGCCGAATTCGTTCCGCTGATCGGCGGAGGCAGCTGGTAAGCGGGGCCTAAAATCTCGATGGCGCCTTGCTCCCCATAGTTCCTCACCATCACGCCCAAGCGCCGCTGCTGCTCGGGAGGCAACGAGTCTCGAACGCCCGCCACTGCCCGCACTAATTCGTCCCAACCAATTTCTTCGCGCAAGTCCCCATTGTTCTTCAACGCAAAATCTTTTAGCGGACCATTCGCAGCAAGCGGAACGACGACCGCAAATATAAATGCTCCGCATACGGCCAGGCCGGCGAAAAATACGAACTCTATAGCGAGCCTCGACCAGCGCGGCAAATGGCCCAGCCAGCGGACGCACGCTACTGCGCCCATCGCCATCAGCATGGGATACGCTCCCCCCAGGTAATACCCCCGTCCCTTCCCCAGAACGAACAGCCCCAGCGGGATCAGGTACATCCACGCCAGCATGCGATAACGCCGCTCCCGCAAATAGCTCAACAGTCCGCCGATCCACAGGGGCGCCGTAAAAGGATTCGTGCAAATGAGAAACTGATCGCGCCAAAATCCATCCGCGCGCCCTTGGCCCACGTCGCGCTTGTGAATGTGCTGCAAGAAGTGCAGCGAGATAAATCCATGCCGCATCTCCCAAAACAGATTCGGCAAACAAATCATCAGCCCGAGTCCCATGCCACCCCAGAACCACGGGCTCGCCAGATAGCGGCGCGCGCGCGTCAGAAGAACTCCCCCCATGATTCCAGACAAGTAAAACCCCATCGTGTACTTGGTCAGAAAGCCGAGGCCGAGGAAGGCGCCAATCGCTAGCCACCATCGCGGGTTCTCGCTCTTCAGCAGCCGAATCACGCTGTAGGCAATCAGCACCCACCACAAATAATCAAAGGTCGTATATTGGAATTCCGTTCCTTCGAACAGCGGCAGCGGAGAGAGCGCAATCGCAAGCGCTGCCGTCACTTGCGCGCGACGCCCTCCGCCCAGTTCCCTCGCCATCAGTCCGGTAAAGACGAGCGCGAAGGCTTGCGCGATCACCGAAAACATTCGCAGTCCCACCATCGAAAGTCCAAAAATGGAGAGCCCCATCCGCTCCACAAACGGCGTCAGCGGCGGATACGGCACGAATCCCCAATCCAGATGGCGCGCGTCGCTCAGAACCTGCAATTCGTCCCGATGAAATCCATATCTGCCATTCGTGAGCACGTGCACAAGCGCCACGGTCGTAGCAATCGCGACGAGTGTCAACCTGTCTTTATGAGACTTGGTCTCGGCTATCTGCTCCGAAGTCATGCAAGCTCCTTACCCGGTAGCTCCGGTCCCGCCGCTTTTTCATAGTGCCGGCATCTTGCCGGCTATATCGGGGGCGCCCGGCCCGGGCAACGCCCTCACCTCAACTCAGCACCCACCCTCGCCCCGTGCTATGCTCGCCTTAAGCGCGTCTCTCATGCGGATCCTAACCCGCTACATCCTACGCGAAGTGATCGCGCACGCTCTGATCGGCGCGGCGATCTTCACGTTCGTCCTGTTCACTCGCGACCTGGGACGCATTCTCGAGTTGGTCGTTCGCGCCAGCGCTCCGCTGCCGAGCGTCGCCGAGATTTTCTTTTTCACGGTTCCTCTCGCCCTCACCTACACGCTGCCTATGAGCGTCCTGCTCGGAATCTTGATCGGCCTGAGCCGCCTGGCTGCTGACAGCGAGATCACCGCCATGCGTGCCAGTGGCATGGGAGTGTGGAGTTTCCTTCGCGCTCTCTCGATCTTTGTCATCGCGGCATGGCTTATGGCGCTATTGAACGGCTTGTATATCGCTCCCCGCGCCCAGGCCGCTCTCGGGCACCTGGAGGACCGCCTCAAAGGTTCGCAAGTCTCTTTCGAGATCCAGCCTCGTGTTTTCTACGAAGGTTTCCCGAAAAAAGTTCTATATGTTCAGGACGTGAAGAGCGCGCAGGGTGCGGCCGTGTGGAAGGGTTTGTTCATGGCGGATCTCAGCGATGCGACCAACCCGAATATCACCCTCGCCCGGGAAGCGATCGTGGTCAGTGAAGGTCAGGACAGGTTGCATCTGCACATGATCGATGGCTCCGAGCACGAAACCGACCCCAAAGACCCGAGTCACTACCAGATTTCGACTTTTCAGCAGACGGACATTCCACTCGACCTGCCCTCCGCCGAAAACAAGCCCGATGAATCTCTTCCCGCCGATGTGATGAATAGCGGAGCGCTATGGCAGAAGGCCCACCGCGTCGATCCGATTTCCGCACGCTGGTACCTCATCGCCTTCCACAAGCGTTTCGCGTTACCCACCGCGTGTCTCGTTCTCGCGCTGGTGGGAATCCCGCTCGGCCTCTCGTCCAAAAAAAGCGGCAAGTCCGGCGGATTCGTGCTGACGATCCTGCTGGTATTCATTTATTACGTGATTTCCCTGATCGGTGTTTCGCTGGCGCGGCAAGGGAAAGTTTCTCCCTGGTTCGGTGCGTGGTTGGCTGACCTCATGTTTCTCTCCCTCGCGGTCTTTCTGTTTTCACGAGCCGAGAAGCGGCCTTTCGAACTGGCGTCATTCCGGGGGATCTGGAAGCGGGATCCATCCGGTTCCCCGCAGGCTATCGCCCGTAGCCGGCGCGAAAATGCATTCGAACGCGTTTCCACGCGGCGTCGCATGTTCAGCGCCAGCTTTCCAACCCTGCTTGACGACTACATCTTGCGCGACTTCTTCGTCTATCTGGGATTGATTCTTTCCACATTCCTGGTACTGGTGATCGTCTTCACGCTGTTTGAGTTGCTGAGCGACATTCTTCGCAACCAGGTCCCAGCCACAGTAGTCGCGGCGTACCTGCTCAACGTCGCGCCCTATCTGCTCTACAACGTGGCCCCCCTGGTCATGCTGCTCTCTGTGCTGGTGACCTTTGGCCTGATGCAGCGTTCGAACGAAATTACGGCAATCAAGGCTACGGGCACGAGTATTTACCGGATCGTTGCACCGGTAGTCGCGGCAGCCGCGATGTTGGCGGTGGGACTGTTTCTAGCCGACCAGTTCTACCTGCCTCACACGAATAAGCGCCAGGAAGCCCTTCATAACCAGATCAAGGGCAAGCCCGCTCAAACCTATTTGCGCCCCGATCGCAAATGGATTTTCGGTCAGAACAACGACATTTACTACTACCAGTTCTTTGATCCCGATCGCGACCAGTTCGGCAACCTCACGGTGTTTCAGCTCGATCCTGCCACCTTCGCCATCACCCGCCGCGTCCACGCCGATCGCGCTCACTGGGCTGAAAATCTGAACCGTTGGGTTTACGAACAAGGATGGGAACGTTCGCTTCACGGCTCCGCTATCGCCCCAAATGGTTACCGCACTTTCGAGGTCTCGACTTTCCCTGAATTGCCGGAGACTCCGTCGTATTTTAAGAAAGAAGTGAAGCAGTATAGCGAGATGAACTACGAAGAATTGCACCGCTATATCCGCGATCTGCAGCAGAGTGGATTCGACGTCGTGCGCCTCCGTGTGCAACTGCACAAGAAGCTATCCTATCCGCTGATCACGCTGATTATGGCCGTGCTCGCCATTCCCTTCGCATTTTCTGCAGGAAAGAAAGGCGCCATCACGGGAGTTGCAGTGGCCGTCGGAATTGCAGTGTTTTATACGGTGGTGTCGCGCCTGTTCGAGGCCATGGGCGACCTCAGCCAACTCCCCCCGGCCCTGGCCGCTTGGTCTCCCGACCTGATCTTCGTTCTGGTAGGCGGCTATTTGATTTTGAAAGTGCCCACGTAAAAGCGGGCGTCGCCCGTCAGTCGTCAGCTCTCTAAACTCTATGTGCCAAATCTTTGAGGATGCCCCGACTCGGTCGACATTCCCCGGTAAAGTTTGAGCGCTGCGATCTGAGGGCCGAAAGCCCGAAGTCCGAGGTCAGAAAGTCCGAGGTCGACGCCGGATGCCCGACGCCTGATCTCTCCTACTTCACCGCCACGCCCCAAGGATAATTATCTGTTTGCACGGTCGGAAGCACCGACAACTGGCCCGTGGCAGGAGTGATCGAATATTGCGACATGGAGGCGGCATTGAAGTTCGTCACGAAAAGCCAGTTATCATCTGCCCGAATCGCCATTGCCATTGGCTGCAACCCCGTGGCCACCGTCGACGGAGTCAATGCCGCCACAGCCCCCGAAATCGGGCTGATTTTCAGCTGGTTGACCGTGTTTGACAACATTCCCAGCACGTAAACGTAATTGCCAAAAGGATCCACCAGGATCTGGCCCGGCCCGTTCCCACCGGTCATGCTGAACGGCGATCCGGCAATCGGAACCAACCCGCCCGGCGGCGTCGGCGGCAAACATGGTGTGGAGGGTGCGGTCGGAGAGCCGTTGCAAATGGTGTAGGCACTGATTTTGTTGGTGAGGCTGTTCGTCACGTAAACGAATCGATTGCACGGATCCACCGCGACACCCGCCGGGGTTTGATCCGTCGGGAAAGAGGGCACCGAAGTCGCATTGGAAGGATTCGTCAAAACTCCCGACGATGTATTCACCTGAAATTCAAACACCTGGTTCCCCAACCCATCCACCGCATACAGATACTCGGTTGTCGGCGGGTTCATCCCGGGCGCCGAACAGACGGCGTTCTGAACTCCGTTCACCCCAATCGCAGGGAAAACCGTAGGGCTCGCTGCCACGCTGACAATGTCGAGACTCGACTGCGGCACGATTATTGCAGGATTCGACGTGTAGAAAGGCGAGCCTGCGACTTCGGTTACGCTCCCTCCACTCCCAATCGCAAACACTGAAACCGAGCCTGGTACATAAAGACCTGCGGCGTTGGTCGTCGTCCGATCCGCAACAAACAAAAACTTCCCAGCCGCATCCATCACCATCGTGTTGGGCACAACCGGCGCAAGTCCTGCATGGAACGGAACCAAGCTTCCAACCGCCGTCGTGCTCCCGCTCGAATTGGCCTTGAATGCTTGAATCCCGGTCGCGCTTCCGGGACATAGGGAATTCGTCAGCAGGATTGCGTAAGCAAAGGCCCCCTTCGGGTCCACCACCATCGAGGTAGGTAAACCTTTCAAGATGCAGGTCTCGTTCGACGTGTCGATTGGAGTGTTGTCAATCGGAGTGAGGTGCCCGTTGAACAGATTGAAGCTGAACGTCTCGATCAGCCCCGACCCCTGGCTGCCCACGATCGCCAGTCCATTGGACGAAGGGTCATAGTTGCTCCCGCACGCCACCAACAGTCCGAATGCAACCAGAACCGCCACCCCGAGCAGCCACCCAAATCGTTTCGACATTCTCTCGTTCATCTCCATGTTTATGTGAGGTTTAAGGACGCACCTGCGGGACGCCCCGCCGGCCGGGTTCTGCAGTCTGGAAAAAGCGGGGAAATCTCAACCCATTTGTGTATCAGGAAAGCGAGGGAAGAGCAAACTCCCGACGGCTATTGGAACCTTGGCAAGGCCGCGGAGTTGCCCCGCACTCCCAGCAGTCCCCAGTATACGAGATTCATTGGGAACGGTCGTTCCTCAGCCGAACCTCTCCTAAAGCAGAGCCGGCACCCGGTCCGGCTGTCCTGAGAGCATCCTGCTCTGGCATGCCCGCGGCGCCTATCAGCCCCCCGAATCCAAATTCCCGTCCCTACGCTCCTCGAACCGAAGGGACCGCCTCGGGCAGCTTCGTCGTCTGTGGTCCGCTCCCGCTCAAGGGAAGCCGAATTTCCACCATCAGCCCGCCTTCCGCGCGATTGAAAGCCGAAACCTTCCCTCCATGGAACCGGACCGCTCGCTCCGTGATAGCCAAGCCCAATCCAACGCCCCCGGTGAGTCTCCCGCGGGCGTCGTCCAGCCGATAGAACGGCTCGAACAATTTTCCCAAAGCATCCTCGGGAACTCCCGGACCTGCGTCGCTTACCCGGAGCACTGCCTCGGCCCCGCTACCCCGTTTCTCGCTCGCCAGCACGATCTCCACAGAGGTCCCCTCTTGCGTGTAGCGGATCGCATTGCGTACCACGTTTTCCACCGCGCTGTGCAACAGCGAATCGTTCCCACACACTCCCCAGTTGCCCTCCGGGATCGCCGTATGTACGTGGCAACGCCGCTCCTGCGCTTCAAACTCGGCATCTTCGGCGACGCTCGCCACCAGATCGTCCAGCGGCACAGGAGTTTGCGGCACGCGCTGTTCTCCATCTTCGAGGCGTGCCAACGTCAGAATCCTGCCGATGAGCTCGTTCAGCCGGCTGGCCTCCAGCTCAATCCGATCCAGCATGTCGGTACTTTCCACTCCCGCACGTTGACGCGCCAATCCCAGAGCAACATTCAATCGCGCCAGCGGAGAACGCAATTCGTGAGAGATGTCGTTCAGCAGGCGCGATTGCGCCTTGACTAGCATTTCCAGCCGCTCGGCCATGGCGTCGAAGTCGCGTACTAATCCCGCCACCTCATCCCTCCTTTTGCTTGCTGGAGAACCGCTCCGAGCCGTCAGATCTCCCGCCGCTAACTGCCGCGTCGCCGCCCGCAGCCGCACAATTGGCATGGTCAAATACCAAGCCAGTAAGTAGCACACCAAACCCGAAGTGATCACTCCAATGATCACGCCCGGAATTGGCATTCCTCTCGGCCCCAGAAACACTCGTGGTCCCGGAGGCAGGCCCATCACCAGCGTGAATCGATGCTGCCCATCGGAAGATGCACGCGACTCCTGCAGCACTTTCGGCGCGGGAATAATGAACCCATCCCGCGGCGATGGAGAGCCGCTGTTGAACATCCGAATCGCCCAGTCAGGCGCACCGCGGTGAGAAACTTCCTCGCCCTGCTCACTGAACAGAAACGCGCGGACGTGCTGCGTCTCCTGCAAATTGTCCAAATATTGCCGAACCTTTGGGGGCCCACCCGCTTCATAAGCGAGGACCGCTTCGTTGAGTGACGTCGTGCGCAACGGTTCCCACGACGAGCCTCGCGGTCGGAACGCCAGCGTTACCAGGATGGCAAGCACCACGAATAACGCCTGCGCCATCCAGAACGACAGGAAAATCCGCAAAAACAGACTCTTCATAGTGCACTCTTCAACCTAGCGAACTCTGCAACGCGATGATGAATTCTCGGGCCGGCGTCTTCAACCTGCTTCGACGCAGTTCTCACGCGTTATTCTACCTTGCACCGGATGCAAACCGCTTTTGGCTGGCGCGGCGCCAGCGCCGCGATAAAGCGTCTCTTTTTCCAACAGGGCGTCAG
>CAZILJ010000281.1:0-2043 GCA_964539915.1 uncultured Acidobacteriaceae bacterium
CTCAACCAGGCGGTATCCACAATTATCGCGGCGGTTTTCCTTCCGACCGTCGGCAAGTACGGATACTCAGCCATGTTTTTCGGCTTCGCCGCTTGCACCGTGATCTATTTCGTCACCGCGACCTGGTTCCTGCCAGAGACCAAAGGGAAAACCCTAGAAGAAATCGAAGCTCACTTCGAAGGCGCGAGCCTGAAAGCGTAGGGTGCTGGAGCGCCGGCAACTTGCCGGCTATCCCGAGGCCTCGCATTCACGGGCGAGTCTCGCGCGCCAGCCACGGAGACGGCGCGCTACTCTGGCTGCGCAAGTTTGCTCGTCTTAGTAAAAATGATTTACTCTCAGCCCAGTCCCATGACTCCTGCAAAGAATAAGAAGAACGTGACGAACCAGAAACATTCCCACGCTATGCGGCGGGAAATCTACGAGCAGCCTGCGGCCATCGCGAAGACGGTCGAAAAGCACCTGAAGGATGACATCATCTTCCCCGGGGAGCTGGATGCCATCGAAAGCGCTCTGCTCACTTTCGAAAAGCTGATTATTGCCGCCAGCGGATCCAGTCGACACGCCGGCCTCGCGGGCGAGATCATGATCGAAGATCTCTCCGGAGTGGCCGTCGACTGCGAGTACGCGAGCGAATATTGCTACCGCTCGACTCATGCGGCCGTGGATCCGATCGTGATGGTGATTACGCAGTCCGGGGAAACTGCGGACACGATCGCGGCGCAACGCGAAGCTCTCACGCGCGGCGTGAAGACCATTGCCATCTCGAATGTCCCGGACACAACCATTGTCCGCGAAGCCGGCGCTGCCCTGATTTCCGGGGCTGGACCGGAACTGTCCATCCCGGCGACGAAGAGCTTTACGACGCAGCTTACCATTCTCTATCTAATGGCGCTGTTTCTTGCGCGCAAGCGGGGGAGGATGACATCGGAAGTGACACGGTCCTATATGCAGCGGCTGATGCGCCTTCCCGACGCCATCGAACAACAACTGGCGACTTGGGACGCGCTGGCCGAAGAGTTTGCGGCGGTTCACTTTAAGGCGGAAAAGTACCTCTATCTCGGACGGGGCGTGCACTACGCGATCGCCCGCGAGGGCGCGCTTAAGCTCAAGGAAATCTCTTACGCGCATGCCGAGGGATATCCTGCGGGCGAGCTCAAGCACGGACCGAACGCTTTGGTCGATGAAAAGTTGCCAGTCGTCGTACTGGCAACATGCGACCACCACGACCCAGATTCGATGTTGCGATACCGGCGGACGCTGGAGGTCATGAAGGAAGTTAGATCACGCCGCGGACCGCTGGTTACCGTCGCCACGGAAGGGGATCGGGAAGTCGCAGCCATTGCAGATCAGGTCTTCTATGTTCCCTCGGCTCCCGAGTTGCTCTTACCCATCGTCGAGGTGATTCCCCTGCAACTGTTCGCCTATCACGTCGCGGTCGACAAAGGGTACGACGTGGATCATCCTCGCAACCTGGTGAAGGCGGTCGTCACCGAGTAGTTATGACGATTGGAACGGGGTGCCACCTCATGATGGGCAGGATGCGCAGATCTAAGGACGTGCCGGACTTATAGGGTCGTCGTTGTGACAGAGTCCAATGCAGGTAAGGGCGACGACAACCGCAACCGCGGAGCCTATCGCCCATGGTGAATTCATGAGGGCTCCGGCGGCCGCCGCATAGCCTTGATCCTTCATGGCGGCTCCTGCGCATTTCTCTTCGCGCGACTTCTGCTCGCCTTCCCGCACGCTGACCCGACCGGACTCGATCGGGTGCTTGCCTTGCTGTACCTTGCTGGACTTAGTCTCGATGTTCACATCGTTCTTGAGCGCCGATACGCTCACCTTTCCGTCCACATCGGCGACGTCGTAGTGGGTCCATTCCGCATTGTTCACAGGCACTACGATCACGCAACCCACGCGCACTCTCAGGCCGTGGCTGGTATTCACCGACAAACTCCCGTGCTCCAGAACCAGTTCGTCGACTTGAAACTGAACTATGGTTCCCGGATTGATGTCGGCGGTCGATCCGCTGGCCTCGATCCGGGC
>CAZILJ010000282.1:0-5170 GCA_964539915.1 uncultured Acidobacteriaceae bacterium
GCCGACGAAGCCACCTACAACTCCGACACCGGAGAGGCTACTGCCTCCGGACATTTCAGTCTCGACGGTGGCCCGAACGACGACCACATCAAAGCCAGTCACGGAACCTACAATCTGACAGCCGAGACAGGACGCTTCTACGACGTCACCGCAACCACCGGACTGCGCGTTCGCGGCAACCACGTCGTGCTGACTTCGACCGCTCCGTTTGCGTTCTCCGGCAAAATAGTGGAGAAGACCAGTCCCGATCACTACCTGGTTTATGACGGCACAATTACTACTTGCGAGCTTCCGCACCCCAATTGGCAGTTTAACGCTCATAAAGTAGTCGTCGATGT
Organism: uncultured Acidobacteriaceae bacterium; assembly: GCA_964539915.1. Lineage (GTDB taxonomy): Bacteria > Acidobacteriota > Terriglobia > Terriglobales > Acidobacteriaceae > Sulfotelmatobacter. Next base: position 339 of record CAZILJ010000282.1, read on the forward strand.
AGGCGGCAACGCGAGCATCTACCACAGCACGTTTACGCTGCATGGCTTCCCGATTTTCTATTTCCCCTACGCAACTCATCCCGTGGCCAAAGAAACCAGAAACACTGGCTTTTCAATACCGACTGCGGGCCGGTCCTCCACGAGAGGCAATATCGTCGGCGACTCGTTCTACTGGGCCATCAACCGCAGCATGGACGCTACCATCGGAGCAGAATATTTTTCCCAGCGGGGGTGGTCCCAACGGGGAGACTTTCGTGCACGGCCGAGCGATAGTTCCTATATAAACCTGGATTATTTCGGTGTCATTGACCGTGGGATTGGTACTCCGCCGTTGCGGGAAGGTGGCCAGGAGGCGCGATTGTCGGCGGAAGGCAACTTCTATGGCTTCCGAGCTGTTTCCAACGTCGACTACTTGAGTTCGTTCCTGTTCCGACTGGCCTTCAACGAAGTTTTCACCCAGGCCGTGAACTCGGAAGTAAAGTCGCAGCTTTTTCTTTCGAAAACCATCAACGGCTTCTCTTTCGGAGGCATGGTCGAACGTTATCAGAACTTCTTTCAGACCCTCAACCCGAATGGCACCCTCTCGAACCCTCCCACGTTTGATTCGATCCGCGTCCTCCACACTCCGAGCGCCGACGCGTCCAGCGTCGACAGACCTGTGTGGCACTCGCCATTTGTCTGGTCGTTCGATGCTTCGCTGGCAGGACTTTCCCGCAGCGAACCCGGCTTTCGTACGGCAGAACTGCTGGGGCGCTTCGATTTCAACCCCGAGATCTCCCTGCCCTTACAGTTTCATGGATGGTCGCTGCGCCCTGCTCTGACTCTGCACGACACTTACTATACCGAGCGCTATGTAAACGGAGTTGCAGTGGGCAGACCCACCAACCGCGAGGCTCTGGAGACTTCTGTGGAGGTGCGGCCGCCGGTTCTCGAGAAGGTATTCGACAAGGAATTCCTTGGGCGGAAATGGAAACACGTCATCGAACCGCGGGCGGTCTATCGCCTGGTCACGGGTGTGAATGACTTCGCGAATGTTCTCCATTTCGACGAGCGCGACATTCTGAGTAACACGCACGAGGTCGAGTATGGATTCGTGACTCGCCTGTACTCAAAACGGACATCGGCGGGAGTGCAGGAGTGTGATACGCCCATGACGGGCCTTGCCGTGGGGGCCGCGGCTCCCGAACAGACCGTCCCCTGGCAGCGTGTCAGCAATTTGGAGAACCCGCCCTGCTCCCCGGGTCCGCAAGTGAGGGAAGTGGCCACTTGGGAGATTGACCAAAAATATTTCCTCGATCCGACCTTCGGGGGGGCGTTAGTCACCGGACAACGCAATGTGTTCACCACCACGGAGGAGCTTACGGGCATCGCCTTTGCCACCCAGCCGAGACATCTTTCACCTGTGGTTTCTCGGTTTCGGGCCGCAACCAGTAGTCACACCGATACTGAATGGGACCTTGACTACGACTTTCAATTGGGACGCATGAACGAGAGCACGCTCCTGGTGAACTATAACTTGGGGTCTTTCACGATCGGCGGCGGGGACGCGTTGCTGCAGATTCCACAGCCCAACGCGCTTCCTTTGAAGTATCAGCAGTTTCGAGCGGCGCTGGGGTGGGGCGGGCTGACTCGCCGCGGATTCAGCGCGGCGACCAGCCTGGGCTTCGATGCGGAAACGCGTCAACTACAATTCGCAACCGCACAAACCACCTACAACTGGGATTGCTGCGGCCTGACGCTGGAATATCGGCGATATGCAATCGCGAACGTTCGCAACGAGAACTTATTCCGCTTCACATTCAGCCTGGCGAACATTGGCTCGTTCGGAAACCTACGAAGGCAGGAACGGCTGTACTAGCCACAGGCGGTTTCGCACTGAAACCGAAGAAGATCGGGGGGGAGCGGCGATGCTTGGTCGACTCCGACTTGGGTGAGGTGACTCTGTAGCGTCACGTTTTGGCGTTTGATTTTGGGGCGGCGCTGTTTTTTTGGGATGGCACAACGCTTTAAAGCGCGGCCCAACGGGGGATTCGGTCCTGAGGTGCCTCGGCGGCTGCGCCCGGATGATTTGAATGCCCTGTCAGCCGCAGCGCCGGGCGTGCTGCGCCCCCCCAAATCATCCCCCACAAAGCACCCGGCGCGGCTGGTACCATACTGAGTATGCAGGAACCCGAAAACAGCCTCCGCGCAAAGGATGCTCTGCTCGAAGCCAACCTGCGCGAACTGGGCCGAGTGCTCGTCGCATATTCCGGTGGAGTCGATTCGGCGTATCTCGCCTGGGCTGCTCACCGCGCTCTGGGGAATGGCATGCTGGCAGTAATCGCCGACTCTCCCAGCTTGGCGCGCACTCAATTGAACGATGCGATTGCTTTCGTCAACGAACAGGGGATTCCGATCGAAATCATCTCCACCGCGGAACTTGCCCGACCAGAGTACGCTCGCAACGACGGGCAACGCTGCTTTCAGTGCAAAGACGAACTTTTTGCGGTGATGGAGCAGCTGCGGGCTGCGCGTGGGTTTGACGCGATCGCCTATGGCGTCAACCTCGACGATCAGGGGGACTTTCGCCCGGGCCAGCAAGCTGCCCGGCTGCACCACGTCGCCGCTCCGCTGTCGAAAGCGGGTCTCAGGAAGCAGGAGATTCGTGAACTGGCACGCGTGGCTGGGTTGCGTATCTGGGACAAGCCGGCGTCGGCCTGCCTCTCGTCGCGCATCGAGTACGGGCGCCCGGTGACCCGTGAGGCGCTTCTGGTCGTCGAGCGTGGCGAAGACGCGATTCGAGCCCTCGGATTTCGGCAATTCCGCGTGCGCCATCACGGCGACATCGTCCGCCTGGAGATCTCTCGCGAGGAACTGGAGCGAGCTTTGAATCCCGCCATCGCAGCGCAGTTCACGACCATCTTCAAAGCACTGGGATTCAAGTTCGTCACCCTGGATCTGGAAGGTTTCCGCTCCGGGTCGATGAACGCTTTGCTGCCAGCCGAACAACTTCTCCGCACCGGTTAGCAGCGCAGGAGACGTCGCTGGCTGCGACGCTGGCTCGCATTTGCTGTGAGATAATCAAAAGATAACTAGTGATGCTGAGGCGGTTTCTGGTGATTTTAATTCGACGTTCCCTGCTCATCCTGCTTCTGATTTGCCTGGGTTGTGCTGCCCAGTCCGCGCCTCCTGACGTCGCTCGCAAGGTCGAGCACCAGGTGCGCGCTTTCTACACGATTCCTCCCGAGGTAAAAGTCACCGTGGGCGCGATTACTCCCAGCACGGAAATGGCGGGGTATGACTCCGTGTCGGTGAACATCGACGGGGGCGACGGCAAGCAGAAGGACTACCAGTTCTTGTTGTCCAAAGATCGCGCCACCATGCTACGCGTGACGAAATTCGACTTGACCAAGGATCCTTTCGCCGCGTTAATGAGCAAGATCGATACGACCGGTCGCCCTATGCGCGGAGCGAAGTCCGCCAAGGTTGTCGCCGTCAATTTCGATGACTTCGAGTGCCCTTTTTGCTCGCGGATGCACCAGACGCTGTTCTCCGAGATTCTCAAAGAGTATGGTGATCGTGTCACATTCATCTACAAGGACGATCCGCTGACCGAGATCCATCCCTGGGCGCTCCACGCTGCCGTCGATGCAAATTGCCTGGCAGCGCAAAGCGGCGATGCCTATTGGGATTTCGCTGACTACATCCACGCAAACAAGCGCGAGGTAGATACGGAAAAGACTCCTGTCGCGCGCTTCGACGCCATCGATAAAATCACGATGCTGCAAGGGCAGAAACATAGCCTCGATGCGGTGAAGCTGCAATCCTGCGTCAAAGCGCAGAATGAAGATGCGGTTCGCGCCTCGATGAAGGAAGCGGACGGACTTGGCATTAACGGAACGCCGGCCCTTTTTATCAATGGCCGGAAGCTTGACGGGGCCGTTCCCGTCGCTGAGGTTCGCGCTGCGCTGGACGCCGCCTTGAAAGACGCAGGGGAACCCGTGCCCCAGCACGGTCCATCATCCTCTACGCCAGCATCGCGGTAATTCGCGTCGAGGTACGCTGTACGGCCGCGTGCTCTGTCTTAATTTTCTGTGTGTTGAGTCTCGAAGCGGAGAAACATTCTTGATAAAAAACTCATTGTTTGCCCAGGTCGCCGCGGCGCTCTCAGCCTCTGTTCTGCTGGCCGCTATGGCCGGCTGCAACCAGCAGACCAGCGGCGACGTAATGGCAACGGTCGATGGCCGGAAGATTTTTCGCGCGGAGGTGGACAAGTACTACGACAACAATGTCGCGTCAGCTCAGCAGGCTCCTAGCGGTGAACAAGCCACGGCATTGCGTCTGAATATCCTGCATCAGATGATCGATGACGAAATCCTGATGCGTCGCGCCGAAAAACTTGGCCTGCTAGCGACCGACGAAGAAGTCGACCGCAAGTACAACGAATTCAAGTCTCCTTTTTCCCAGCAGGAATTCGACCAGCGGCTCAAGGATAAGAAGATCACGCTGGCCGATTTCAAACACGACATGCGCCGATCGATTACCGTCGAGAAGGTGATGAACAAGGAAGTGTCGTCCAAGATCAACGTCACAGACCAGGACATTACCGACTACTACAACGCGCATAAGGGTGAATTCAACCTGATTGAACCGCAGTACCATCTGGCGCAGATCATGGTGACTCCTCAGCCCAACCCGCAGGCCCATAATCAGAACGACAAGGCCCAGAATGAAGGGGACGCTCGCAAAAAGATTGAGATGATTGGGAACCGTCTGGACAGTGGCGACGATTTCGCCACGCTGGCCATGAAGTATTCCGAGGATCCCGAAACCTCGGGTAACGGGGGTGATTT
>CAZILJ010000283.1:0-4293 GCA_964539915.1 uncultured Acidobacteriaceae bacterium
GTTTCGATGTCCGTCATGATTGCCATGCGTCAGCCCCATGAATTCGCCATCCACATGGGGGCCGGGCTCAATAACGGCCTCACATTGAAAGAAATCGAGGAAGTGCTCATCCAGGCGCTGCCATACGTTGGCTATCCTGCCATCGCAACGGCACTGGTTGCTGCTGCCGAGGTTATCAAGGAGCGTGGTCTGGACGTCGACGAAAACTACGCTGGCCACCGCGGCCTGCTTTGACACTAAACGGCATCCGCACTGCCGGTGTTGAACGACGCTTGACGGTGCAACCCGAAGCTATCGTTTCGTGAACCACGATAGAGCACGGGCTGACTCTATGGCGGACCTGAAAAGGATTTCGGAGCGGGGATACGCTGCTTGAAAAAAATGTAAGCGCGGGCAGCGCTCCATGGTGTCGAGTCACCTGCTACCAAGGTGCAATAATCGAATGCAGACAAGCGCAAACATATGCATAGACTGCAATTCTGAGACTGGGTGAGGGGGCGCGGCGAGTTTCCCGCCCAATACGACTACCGATTGGGTAGAGGTGCTCTTATGACTGAACGAAGTGTCCCTATTTACATGGTCGACGATGATGTGTCAGTACGCGAAGCGGTTAGAGATCTGCTTCTTTCTGCGGGATTTCGAGTGGAGACCTTTGCGTCGGCGCAGGAGTTTTTGGCAACCCCGCGAGCTAAGGTACCAAGCTGTTTGGTGTTGGATGTAGATCTCCCGGGGTTGAGCGGGCTCGATCTTCAACAAGAGCTTGCCAAATCGGATAGTCCGCTGCCGATCATCTTCCTGAACGGTCAGCGCGACATTCCCATGGCAGTGCATGCAATTAAAGCTGGCGCGCTGGAGTTCTTGACGAAGCCCGTCGACAATGATGACCTGGATGCCGTCGGTGAGGGTAACACCAGTTATCATGCACCCCGGCAGCCGCATGGAGACCTGGCGCAGGACACATTCGCTCAGGAAAAGCTCTATTTGGAAGAGGAGATTCACACCGCCGGGGACTTTGAAGGAATCGTGGGGCAGAGTTCAGCGCTCCGGCAGGTGTTGCAGCTGGTCGGAACCGTGGCCACGAGTGATTCGACCGTGCTGCTGCGGGGAGAGACGGGTACTGGAAAAGAGCTGGTCGCTCAGGCTGTTCATGGTCGGAGCCGGCGCAAAAATCGGACCCTTGTAAAGCTCAACTGCGCTGCAATTCCTACCGGTCTGCTGGAAAGTGAACTTTTCGGCCACGAACGCGGGGCCTTCACCGGCGCTATCGCACAGAAGATTGGCCGGCTGGAACTCGCCGACCAAGGCACGTTGTTTCTGGACGAAGTCGGTGATATCCCGCTGGAACTTCAACCCAAGCTCCTGCGGGCTTTGCAAGATGGAGAATTCGAGCGCCTGGGAAGCACCCGAACGAAGAAAGTCGATGTTCGCCTAGTAGCTGCGACCAACCGCGATCTGGAGCGGATGATCGAGGAAAGGCAATTTCGAAGCGACCTCTATTACCGGCTGAATGTTTTCCCCATCCGCATTCCTCCTTTGCGCGAGCGCCCGGAAGACATTCCCTTGCTAGTGCGATACTTCAGCCAGAAGTACGCGCGCCGTATGGAAAAGTGCATCGAAACCATTCCTACAGCGGCCATGAGGAAGCTGACGCGTTGGCATTGGCCCGGAAACGTTCGTGAGCTTCAGAATCTTGTGGAACGTGCTGTTATTCTGACTCGCAGCAGCACGTTGGCGATCTCGGAACCCAAATTGGCAAACTGTGGCGCGAACCTGACTCCGGCAAGAGCCATGAGCTTCGACGAACAAGACAGGATTGTGCGAATCCTGAAAGAGACGAAAGGACGCGTCGGCGGTCCAGGCGGCGCCGCAGCCCGCTTGGGCCTGAAACGGACAACCTTGCTCAACCGCATGAAAAAGATGTGTATCGACCCGAGAAAGACCTGGGAAATTCGAAATTTCGGACATTCTGGTTCGTAGCCAATTCTCCGCAGAGAATCAGGAACCTCTCCGTGCTCCTTAAACTCGATTTTATCTCTGACTTATGTTGGACAGTTCAGAGTTGATTGCTCGCGTGCTGCTCGGAATTCGCCCGACCTTGAACCTGGTCTCTGCGCAGCGCCTCATTTCCCGATGAGTGCTACTCCCAATGGTTGCCCTGATGTCTCGGGTTTGATGTCACCTCGATGCACAGGCCTGTGTATTTGTTCACAATTTTCCGCAACAAGACAACAGATGGCAGTAACTCAAGTGTCATCGACGCAAGGACACTTGTCCAAAATGGTGTCGAGAATCCCGACACTTTTTCGACGGAGCGCCATCTCACAGAGCAAAACTCTTCTGTCTTCAATCATTTACCGTGGTCTCGATTAGAAATCTCCTTTGGCAGCCACAGTGCACGGCTCCTTCGTGCGGCCGGAGATCAACTGCTTGAAGAATGCAGAACAATGATCATCGAGACCGGAGTTCAACGCTCAACGGCTAAGGCCAGCAAATGGCCTCGAGCGTGGAGCCAAATTGCAAGGAGAGACTTTCCATGGCCAACGGAACACTTTCAAAAATCTCGGGCCCGGTCCGAAACGTTGTGGTCATCTTCGCGCTCATTTGCTGTTCAGCTGCGGCGCGGGGACAGGATGGCGCCGCAACCTTCAAGACAAGGTGCGCTGCCTGCCACGGACCCGATGGATCCGGTAATACGCCCGCAGGAAGAATGGTAAAGGCGCAGGACCTACGGGTACCACCGATTCAAAGTAAGACCAATGCGGAACTTGCCACGCTGATCGCAAACGGAAAAGGCAAAATGCCCGCATTCAAGTCCTCTCTTTCGGAGGATCAGATCAAGAGCGTTGTTGCGTACATTCGTAATCTGAAGAAGTAGATTCGCGGCTGGCCGGCTGGCTCCTCCAACAGGGAACACCAGTGATGCTACTCCCAGTCGGATGCTTGCCAGGAGGCCAAAAAAACAAATCAGAAGGCGATGGGGAGGATGAAATGGAATGGAAAAAACCAGAAGCACTTGAACTTTCTCTGGCGTGCGAAATCAGCAGTTACGCAAACGCAGAGTTATCTGTTTCAGGTGCAACGCACTCACGTCAAGTTGACCAAAGGACAAATACAATGCGCGTCATAGCAGGCTCGTTCGTGCTCGCTGCGCTGCTGTTTTCCGGCAAACCCGCTCGCGCCGATGGTGACGTTGGGCAGGGCAAAAAGGTGTACGAAACCCAGTGCGCTTCATGTCACTCAACGGAGGTGGGTGGGCAGGGATTTGGTCCCACTCTGGCTGGCGTCGTCGGTCGAAAGTCCGGGACCGTGGCCGGCTATCAATACACCAGCGCGATGACGAATGCCGGGTTCACCTGGGATACAAGCACACTGGATTCATTTCTAACCTCGTCGACGCAAAAAGTTCCAGGAACGGCAATGGCGGTCACAGTGACGGATGCTAAGGACCGCGAAAATGTAATCGCGTATCTAGCGACTCTAAAGCGATCTGCGGCGAAGGCGGCGCCCGCGGCAGCGGTACAGCCAGCAACCGCAACGCCGACCGGTGGGCCCACCCAGGAAGAATTGTCACGCGCAGCCACAGATGGTAAAGACTGGCTCTACGCCACAAAGGACTACACGGGTCGGCGTTTTGTTGATCTCGGCCAAATCAATACTAGAAATGTGGACCATTTGCGACCCGTGTGCATCTATCGCGCGGACACAGCAGGGCCAACACAAACCGGGCTGGTCGTTTATGAAGGCGTAATGTACCTGTCGGTTGATCAGACGATCGTCGCCCTCGACGCGGCCACCTGCCGCAAACGCTGGGTCTATAGTTGGCCAGTGAAGGATAAGATTATATCGCCCACTAATCGGGGCGTGGCGCTCAAGGACGGTCGTGTCGTTCGCGGCACAGCCGACGGATACCTGATTGCCGTGGACATGCACACCGGTACCTTGCTGTGGAGCGAGAAAATCGCAGACGCAAAAGCAAACCAATACCTCAGCATGCCGCCGCTGATTTTCGGAGATTTGGTTATCTACGGTCCGGCGGGCTCTGACTGGGGCCAAAAAGGATGGATCGGCGCGTTCAAACTGGACACCGGCGAGCCGGTCTGGCGTTTCAACCTGATTCCGGACGCAAACGAACCGGGCGCCGAGACTTGGGGTGACCCGCAGGCTCTGGCGCACGGTGGCACCGCCGTGTGGACGCCGGTGTCTCTGGATGAAGAGAAGGGCGTGCTATTTGTGCCGGTGGCGAACCCCGCTCCGGATTTCTATCCTGCGGCTCGACCGGGTACGAACCTTTAC
>CAZILJ010000284.1:0-2650 GCA_964539915.1 uncultured Acidobacteriaceae bacterium
GCGCGCGATCTTTGTCGCCTCGCTTTTCATAGATCTGCCCGAGATGATCGCCCACCTCGGCGTGGTGACCAAGTTCCCACGCGGCCGCGACGTACTTTTCCGCTTTATTGAAATCGCCTTCCGCGAAATGTACCCAGCCCAGTGTGTCCCAGTAGGCAACCAGAGAAGAAACCAGGGGCAAGTCCTTTTGCGAGAGGCGGTCGAGGGAAACGTTGCGGAGAGCGGCAGCGGTAGCCGACACGGCCGATTCGGCATACTGCTGCGCGCGATCGAGATGAGCGTCCTTGACCGAAAGCTGATACGCGATGTTGTTCCACACAGTCGGCGTAGCCGCGAGTTCGACAGCATGATCGAAGGCGGACAGCGCCTTGGAGTCCTGGCCAAGGTTCAGGTAGGCATTCCCGAGACTCACTTGTAAATCGGGACTTTCGGGAGTGAGAGACGCCGCCTTCTCGAGTTCCGCCACGGCCAGGTCGTACTTTTGCCACTCCTCGTACATGGCGCCGAGATTGGCATGAGCGAACTTGTCGAGCGGATTATTCTCGAGTTGTTTGGCGAAGGCCTTTACCGCGTCGTCGTACTTGCGCTCATTCCAATAAACGCGGCCGAGATTGTTGTAGGCATACTCGTCGTAGGGATTGACTTCAATCTGCTTCTGATAACAGGCGATCGCCTGATCGTCCTGGCGCATCGCGAAATAGAGCTGACCCAGGTTGTTCCAGGCGAATTTGTTCTTGGGATCGACCTCCGTGGCGCGTTTCAAAAGCGCGATCGCGACAGGCAAGTTGCCACTGTCGGCAGCAGCCTTGGCGCTGTCCACCAAATCGTCGGCCTTCATGTCAGCGGGGGGAACGGGCGCGCCCGCGGTTGTGCTTTCTACCGAAAGCCTTTGCCCGAGGTCGGCGCTGACAGCCCGGCGGAAGGATTCATAATCGGCCGAACGAGCGGCCGGCAGCTCGTCCTGGCGCATGATCAGTTTGCGCCCGGCGGCGAAAACTTCTCCTTCCACTTTGTAGGTGGCCTCGTATTCGGCGTAGTCGCGTTTCAGAGAGAAGGCTAACGGCAGATGGGCCGTGTACTTGGCGGGCAACTCCAGCTTGATTTGATAGGAGTACTCCGCTTTCGGGCCCAGCTTCAGGGGCTCGGCGTCGGCTTCGCTGTCATCGCCATTGACGTCGGGCAGGTTGAACTGCACCAGCGGTAGAGCAATTTCCGTTTTCTTCTTGGACCAATCGAGGAAGTTCACACGGGAGACGTCGTAAGTCATGGTGAACGGTTCCCGAGTCGCCGCCGGGTCACTGACTTTGAGATTGGTAATGTCTCCCCCCAGGCCGGAGTTCACGTTTTCAACTACCTTTTGCCAGTTGGCCTGCGGCACCCGCCGGAACACGGAACGAAGCAGCAGTTCTTCGTCGCCGCGAAACTCGTAGTGAACGTGGGCCTCCAGTTTGCCGATCTCGTTGATCTTTCCATCGATGATGGAAATCTCGGTATCGGGCATGGGCGTGCTGCCTGGCGTCTGTTCGAGGTGAGGCGCCGCGGCGGAAGCCAGCTCCGCCGGAGGAATCACAAGCGCTTGTTTCTTGCGCAGCGAGTACGCGAGCAGGCGGAAGGGAGCGACCTCGCTGGTCGTGTCCATCCAGACTTCCTCTTTGTCTTTGCCAAGGGGAAGCATGGTGATGACGTGATCGAATTGCGAAGGCGAAGGGACATCGGGATCGAGCTTACGACTCGAATTGATCAGCACCGAGGAGGCGTGCATGCCTTCGGCCTCAAGCAACGACGCCAGCAGCGTGTGCTTATCTTTGCAGTCGCCGTACTGGTCGTGCAGCACATCGGAGGCCGAGTGCGGCTGATAGCGGCCGACTCCCAGAGAGAGGCTCACATAGCGGAAATTCTTCGCAACAAAATCGTAGAGCGCTTCCGTCTTTTCAAGATCACCATTGATGCCCGTGGTCAGTTCTTGCGCCTTGGCACGAACCTCGGGCGAGGGGACGCGGCGATCTTTTTCGAGGCTGGCGTACCAGCGGCCTACCTGCTCCCAACTCGCGAAGGTCGTCAGCTGGATATCGGGGCGATCATCGTCGGGACGGTGCTTCTTTTTCTTGTCTTTTTCTTTGGCCTGCGCCGAGTCGTCGTCTCGCTCGAGATGAGAACCCGACCAGTGATAGATGCGGCGTCCGTTTTCTTCGGTGATCTTCGGATCCATCCCCGGCTTGCACTTCACTTTCAGGGGACGCCCGACAGGGACGTCAACGTCGACGGTTTCGTCTAGAGAAATGTTGCTCTTATCGAAGTCGTAATCCGCCCAGAACTGTCCAGCGGCCAACGGCGTGTGAATCACCGTGACCATGTCGTATTCCAAAATTTCTCCGGGACGCAGGCCTGGGACCGTAATGTGCTTCTGACGATAATCGGTGTAGACGGGGGCTTCCCGCTCGATGGGTGCAGTCAGATCCTGCACAGCGTCTGCGGGGGCCTTAATCACGCTGCCGTCCTCTTTGAGTACCCGGACGTAAGGAATCTCGACACGCTCGTTGGCGGAGTTGTATCCCTCTTGCAGTTGTCCCCACTGCTGCACGCCGGCTTCGCTCTGCACGCGAATGCGGGCCTTGGTCTCTTTTCGTCCGGTGCCATCGGCCTCGAAGCG
>CAZILJ010000285.1:0-2488 GCA_964539915.1 uncultured Acidobacteriaceae bacterium
CATGGACAATTGTCAGGTCGGCGAAATCGTATACTCCGCAGGCGTCGGAGGAGAACACCCACAAGGCTTGGAGCCGATCGTTGCCCTCGATGTCTCCGCGGCACGGCGTGCCAGGCTTGGCGGACACGTGAACCAGCACGCCGCCGTACGTTGGTTCTCCGACAGACCGCAGTCCATCCGCAACCGGCCCACCGCCACGGTAGACGACCTCGCCTCCGATCTGATCCGTGGTCCAGGCATTTTGTGAAGTTCCCCGATCCGGGCCACTCTCCGGAAGTTGTGCTGCCTCCACTGCCATCATCGATGCCAAGGCCCTCAAATTGGTAATGATTGGAATCCGCCGCTTGGAAACCACGAGCGTGTCCAACCGGAAAGATACTTGCGCGCCGCTGCCGCCATTTGCTGGCTTGACATCGATCACGCGGCCAACAACCTTAGCGCCCGCGTGAATCGTTGATCCCGGCAACGGAACATCCTGCATCACTCGTGCAGTAATGACTTGCCCAGATTTGACTTTCCGTGAATTCAGGGAAGAGTTCAAAGCAACGGGAAGGATGGTGCCGGCTGGAATTGTGTTCTGAGCAAACAAATTCGCCGATAACATGATTAGACTGAGCCAAAGTATGTGTTTCATGGGAATACCTCTCGAAATGCTGTGCATCTGGAAACGCTCAGCAGGGTTTGATGCAATTATCCAACAACCTCAGAGTGGGCGGCTATTAAATATGACTTGGACCCACGCCGACTACCCCGACGGTGTTACGCATCCACAGGACTTCCATGGCAGCGAAAAAACACTGCATCTCGTGATGCATTCTTGGTCATCTGTTTACGAAAGCATTGAAGGGTATGGGCGGGCAATTCATCAGCAAGATCGAGAGACGACTGGAATTAGGCGTCCCTAAATCAGTGTATAGAGATTTTTGAGGGAGAGCATCATGTCACGAGAATCGCGAATGCTTGCAGGCATCCTTCTGGTTGTTCTTCCCACCGTGATGTTCGGCGGATTGTCTCTTCTCAGCTTCTTGACGAGAAATTCGCCCGGGTACACCGACAATCCGTTACGACATGATCTCTTTCGAGCTGGGCACGCGCACGCCGGCGTCTATCTCGTGCTCTCACTGGTCATGCTTCGTTATGTTGACGAGGCAGTGCTTTCGCCCTTTTGGAAGTGGATTGCGCGAACCGGCGCACCAATCGCCGCCATTCTGATCCCAGCCGCGTTCTTTCTTTCCGTCGTCTCGCCAACGGCGACCGAGCCGAATGGTTTGATGAACCTCGCTTACATCGGCGCACTATTTCTCGCGGCCGCCGTTCTAAGCCTCGGAATTGGTCTCCTTCGGGCCGCAAGGCGCATGGAACAATAACACACACAGCCGCGACGATGTCGCCGGTTCTGATGAGGACGCCCGAGAGGAAAGCAAAATGGATGCTCCAAGCGATATGAAGCAGCGAGCCAGCTTGAGCGATTATCTTGCTGCCGAGCGAACCTTTCTCGCATGGATTCGCACTGGTTTAGCGTTGATGGGCTTTGGTTTTGTCGTAGCACGATTCGGTCTATTCCTGCAGCAGATCCAAGTCGTCGAGCATGCCCCTTCAGCCCAGTCTTATGGGCTATCGCTCTGGTTCGGCACTGCGCTAATCGCAGTGGGAGTGGTCGTGAATCTCTTTTCCTCATGGCATCACCTTCAATTGGTCCGGCAGTTGGATCGGGGAGACCCTGTGCCCTCGCGTCCGTCGATGCAGGCCGTTTTAGTCGCTTTGTTTCTGGCCTTGGTTGGGTTGGCGATGGCGATCTACCTGGTTTCCGTACGCGGTTCCGCGAATTTAAATCTCGAAAACACGAAAACTAATCATGAGGAGGTATCCATGGCACCTGCAGCAGATAAGGGAATCGTCGTGAAGCCGAGCACTCATACAGTCGAGCAAACCGTGGATCGGCTCAAGAATATTCTGCAATCCAAAGGAGTCGCACTCTTTGCCCTCATCGACCACAGCGGAGAAGCGGAAAAGGTGGGATTGAAAATGCCGCCCACCAAGTTGCTGATCTTCGGCAACCCGAAAGGCGGCACTCCCCTGATGCTGGCAGCACCCAGTACCGCCATCGACCTTCCGCTTAAGATTTTGGTCTCTGAGGATGCTCAAGGAAAGGTTTGGGTCAGTTATAACAGCCCGGTCTATTTGCAGGAGCGGCACGGCTTTCCATCCGAACTGCTGCAGAACATCGCAGTTGTCGAAACATTGGCGACGAAGGCTGCAGAATAAAAAAGCTGTTTTGGCGCGCACACCTCGAGAGCGTGGGAAACGACCGACGCGCTGATAAAGTTCCTGTGAGGTGTCTTAGGCAGAGCGATTCGTCAACGCACACCGACCACCGTCGAAAGGAATGTTGCGATGCTTAAGAACGTAGTGATCTTCTTACTCTGCTTCTGCACCGCGTTTGCTTCGAACCCGTCTAACCTTCCTCAAATGCGCATGACGCCGCAGG
>CAZILJ010000286.1:0-5517 GCA_964539915.1 uncultured Acidobacteriaceae bacterium
CGCGCAAAGCTTGCCGCAGAATACTCCCTATCCGGGCGACGGCCCGCAAGTTCCGTGGGACGAGAATGCGCTGAAGTCGCCTCCGCAATATGGATATCCGGAACTGCCTCCGAATTGGGAATCGCAGGCGGACTGGGACGCACAGGGCAATCTAGCAGTCGTCAACGATGTCGACGGTCACGCCCGCCTGGAATATCCGATCGGTAAGGTGTTGTACCAGAGCGGTGGTTGGATGAGCAACATCCGTTTCTCACCCCTGGCCGACAGGATCGCCTTCATGGACCACCCCGGACTCTGGGATAACCGCGGGACCGTCTGCGTAGTTGATCTAGCGGGGCACGTACGGAGGCTGACTGAAGAATGGGAGTCTGAGCAAGGACTTGCATGGCACCCGAACGGAAAGGAAGTCTGGTTTACAGCCGTCGAAAAAGGAACAAACCTTAACCTTCAGGCAGTCACACTGTCACGCCAGGTTCGTACCGTGCTGAACTTGCCAATGGGAATTACTCTGGAAGATATCGCCCCGGATGGCAGCGTTCTGGTTTCTCTGAACTCAAAGCGCCTCGCGATGGCGTTCAGCACTTTAGGTAGCAAGGAAGATGTGGAATTGTCGTGGCACGACTGGAATGTCGCCAAAGATATTTCGCGTGACGGTCAGTTCGTGCTGTTTGAAGATGCCAGCGAAGCCGCAGGACCAGGCTATGCCGTAGCGCTCCGCAAATTAGACGGGACTCTGCCGGTTCGCCTCGGCGATGGCAGCGCAGGCGGACTTTCGCCGGATGGAAAGTGGGCGATCTCTGTTTCGACCAGTCAGCCGCAGCAAGTGACTCTGCTGCCGATCGGGGCTGGCCAACCTAGATCGGTCGACATTAGAGGATTGGAACACATTCAGACGGGCTGGGCCCGTTTTCTTGCGGATGGGCAGAGGCTCATCACGAACGGAAACGAGCAGGGCCGATCAACTCGGTGCTACCTGCTGGATCTCGCCGGCGCCAAACCTAAAGCTGTGACACCGGAAGGAAGTGTCTGCGGGCCTTCGTCGCCCGATAATCGGTTCGTAGTTGGTGTCGGACCGAATTCTGTAGTCGCCATCTACCCGATCGGAGACGACTCATCGCGTCAGATCCCTGGACTGGAAGCCGGCTTTCTGCCAGTGCAGTGGTCGAATGACGGTTCGGTTCTATATGGCTATCACACGGGCGAACTGCCCAGCCGAATCTATAAAGTTGCGATCGACAGCGGTAAGCAGACGATCGTTCAGGAATTGCGGCCGGGAGTTCCGGCGGGAGTCGTCAACGTGGCTCCGGTGCAAGTAAGTCGCGACGGAACACGATTTGCCTACAGCTACAACCAGACGCTGTCGGTTCTATATCTGATCTCCGGAGTGCGGTAGGTGCTGACGGATTCTGCTTTTCCCTGTGGCGATCCAGCGCCATCAATCCAGAGAGCCTGCGAAGTCCATTCCAACGTAGTGGAAGAAAATCGACGTCGAGGTTTGCCCCTCGCCAAGGGGGCCCCGGTAATGCGGCAACTGAGTTCCGCGGTAGGCGAGACCCTCTCCTAGCGCTTGGTAGACCGTTACCGTACCCTTTGAAGTATCGAGTCGAATGGGCCACGGCGTCGCAAGCGCGGGCTCCGGAGAAAAATCTAGGCAGAGTGTGATGCTGAACTCACATTGCTCGCGGTCGGTATGTTTCTTCAGTTCCGCCCCACTGCGATACGAAGCAAGATAAACGTAAGACGGTTGAAGGGATTCCCCGGCGACCGCGCTGAACTTAGCGGTAAGGTCGTGATGGAAGAACCTCGCTACCGTATCGTTATAGGCAACGTAGCGAAGCGCGCTTTGTCCATCACCGAGCCGGATCGCCCCGGTGCGAATCAGGTACCGGTAATAACGGCGCAGGGCCGCGATATGGAATGGATGGATCAAATCGCCTAACGGCGCGTAGCCTCTTTCGCGAAATAAAGCCAATGTTCTTCTGACGCTTTCGTCCCGATCGCCCTGATCGGTCCGGTTCTGCGGAATCAAAATACCTGCTGCCGCCAAAACAGACAGAGTGCTGTCCGGAACAGATGAGGGCGCCGGCTCATTCGGACTCATAGCCTGCAATACCTCTTGCAATTGGGGGCCTAGCCAGAAAGGCAGCAGATTTCCAGTTGGCCAACTCCGCACCCACGCCATCGGCCCCTGGAGAGCGAATCCGGCCAGCAATTTCTGTCGCGAAACGAGTTCGTCCGGCAGTTCTCCCGCAGGACACAAGATGCAATCGGGGTCCAGGTACAGAGATTGCCGCCGATCTTCTTGAGACCGCCACGACCCGCGATGGCGCCGTGGAATTAGATGCAGCGGCAGTTCATCCAGAACACAATAGAAGCGATCGGGAGGAAGCGTCGCGGCATAGGTTTGCCGCGACGCTCCTCCCAGCAAGGTACTCATCCACTGCAGCCACGCCGAATTGTCTAGTGACGAAGCCATCCGTTTAAAGTAAACCGGCCATCGGCGAAGAGCTGTGACGCGCAATTCACCGGAGTGATCTCGTGCAGCAGTTCACACGGGAAGAAGACCATCTGATTTTGCCGCGGCACGATCGTCTGGTAACTACCTTGGCTGACGTAAGCGCCTTCCTCCCATCCCGCGTCGTGAATCCGCAATTCACCGCCTTCGAACTGTCGCGGCTCACGATGGAAGAAATAGACAAATGTCAGGTGTCGTGCGGCTACTCGATCGCTGCCGTTATCGCTGTGGAAGTGGAAGAAGTCCCCGTCGTTGCTGGCGGTGACCTGGGCTTCTACGTCGGCGATGGAAAATTCCTCCATGCCGAGCTCGTCCAGAACCTGTGGCAGTACAGTCTTGATGCGTGCCAGCATTACGCCCCGATGATGAGCGAGGTCCATGAAGACGCGGGAACGCCTGTGTTCGTAGTTGACGATGCCGCCATCCGCACTGGGAGAGACAACCTCACTGGCGCTGAAGTCACCTTCATGCGCAATCGTGAAGCAAGTAAGTTCCTCAAGTTCCTGCGGTGCGAGGAACTCGTCGAGAATCACGCACTGTGCCGGCAAGATGGAAGGCCGCTCAGCAACCGCTGCAGAGGTTTCTGAGGTGACCGTTGTGCGAATCAAACTGGGCGGCTGCGGCTCCCGCAGCGGCACTTTAACGCCCGGTCCGGGGGCATCCGAGGGGGGTTGAGGTTCTCCCGGAGTACGCATCGGCCCACCTGGAGGCTGCGGCGCTATCACGCCCGGAGGGTGCGGCCCTTGCGATGGCGGCTGGGGTTCTCCCGGCGTTCGCATCGGTCCACTCGGCGGCTGCGGTGCCTTGTGCGGAGCTTTCACGCCCGGGGGGTGTGGTCCCTGCGATGGCGGCTGAGGCTCTCCCGGTGTACGCATCGGCCCGCCCGGAGGCTGTGGCGCCTTGCCCGGCGTCTGTGGCCGTGACGGCGATTTCGGTCCAGCGAAGATGTCAGTAGCCCGCGCAACAATTGAGTCGGCGAGCGGCATTGTGCCGCTATCCAGGATGCGTTCGACGATACTGCCGCCCAGCACGGCGAACGCGCGCTGCGCTACGGTCTCACCGACAGCCGAGGCAATTACCGCTCTGACTGCTTCCTGCGTTTCCTGGTTTTCACCGCTCGCGGTCCTGGCGTGCTGCAGCAGCGTGGCTACCAGCGCGCGTTCCTGGGCGCAGAGAATCCGCTCGTCCCGCATTAGTGTTTCTGAAAAGGAATCCAGAAGCTGTTTCGGTGTCATCAGAGACACGCCTCCCCGCGTGTGCATCCTCAAAACTTAGGTTTGGGACTCGTACTGCAGGGGAAGACGCAGAAGACGATATACCGAGAGGCCGTTGATGACCAAGGAAATTCTGCGAACGCAGATCCAGCAGACTACCGGTGAGACAGGGCGCCGACCATCGACCCGAATATTTTCATCCCGTCAGTGCCGCCAAGTTCCGGTTCAGCCGAACGCTCGGGATGCGGCATCATGCCCACCACATTGCCGCCGGGGCTGCAGATGCCTGCGATGTTATCGAGAGACCCGTTGGGATTGGACTCCGTACTTGTTTCGCCGGAGGGTGAGCAGTAACGAAATACTACGCGATTGTCACGGTGCAATGCTGCAAGAGTCGCCTCATCACAGAAGTAGTTTCCCTCCATGTGGCCGATGGGGATCGTCAACACTTCCCTCTCGGCGCAGGTATTGGTAAAAGGCGTATCACCATTTTCCACCCGCACTAGCACGGGCTTGCAGACATACTTGAGGCCGACGTTGCGCATCAAGGCGCCAGGCAGAAGCCCCGACTCGCAGAGGATCTGAAAACCGTTGCAAATCCCGAGTACTAAACCGCCACCATCGGCGAACTTGCGTACCGACTTCATCACCGGAGAAAACCTGGCAATCGCGCCCGTCCGCAGGTAATCGCCGTAGGCAAAACCGCCGGGTACGATCACGGCATCACAGTTCTCCAGTTCATGCGATTCGTGCCACAGGAACGTGACCGGCTGTTTGGCAACCTGCTGAATGGTCCAGAAAGCATCGTGATCGCAGTTCGAGCCTGGGAAAATGATGACGCCGAATTTCATTGGTGCCCTCAATTGCTGGGATTTGAGGCTAGTCTAGCACGCCCGACGGCACCGTTATGTTACTCGCCCATAGAATGCCACCGAAGGTGAAGCAGGCGTAACCCAGCGCTTTACGGAATAAACGATTTATTAATACCTTGGTATTACGTGACTCACCGCATTCGCGCAAATGCTCGAAATCCTTGAAGATGAATCGCCGGCTCACAGTGACCGCACTCATAGACAGCGCGATACTCTTGTGGTTCTATTCCTGCCTGGGTACGTTGGGTACGTCAGATTCCCGTCGCGCGACTTTGATAATGTCCCCAAATGGCGACCTTAGAAATGTCCCCTAATCTGGAGGCCTCCACAGGAGGCCAGATTGGGACGGACGGGAATGAGTTGCAAGGAATTGCGACGAGCCGGGGGGTTGGCGCGAATAGAAAGCGGCGTTCTACTTCCCCGGAATTCACAAGTCTCACAAATTCAGCCGGTTGCAATCATTTCAATCTCTTACGGCCTTCGCATCCCTTCGCACGATTTGCACGGCATGCCTCTCTTCAGCAGGCTTTCATACTGTTGTGGACAGTTTGGACAGTATGAAATTTTGTGTGCGCCTTCCTGTGAATGCTGCCCTGGTGGTACATCGAGATGAGCAGAGAAAAACCTGGAGCGGGAGACGGGGATCGAACCCGCAACCAACGGCTTGGGAAGCCGCTACTCTACCATTGAGCTACTCCCGCTCTGCTAGCAGAGTATATCGCAAAACTTCTATCGCCAATGCGACAGGCCGAGCCACCCTCCGGTGCTGGTGGAGCGGATGCGGACACCGCCCAGCGTGACCTGCCTTAGGCGGTGCGAAGGTTCATCGCCTCTGCGAACTCAAAAAGGGGAATCGAACCTCGGTTCGTCCCATCTGCCCGTGAAGAGTGCGCCACACTTCACCCGACACGGTGAA
>CAZILJ010000287.1:0-4012 GCA_964539915.1 uncultured Acidobacteriaceae bacterium
CGCGCCAATGTTCATCCGTTGGCGGGAGTAAAAATCGGCGGAGCGCTGGCTGAGGGTTGGTAGGATGTCGGCGCAAAAGCCCCACTTCTCGCAAACAAGGCGAGAAATGGGACACCCGGCTCTGGAGTGCGGGAAAGGTAGCACGGAGATTTGCAATGGGGAAAGTCTGAGGTCAAGTCTTATCCTCCCGCTTTTCCGCCCTTGAGCTGGGCCCAATATGTCAGAATGATTGCTCCCAACAAGATGCGAAGCCGAGACCGTGCATTCGCGACCCGGAACAAAGAATATGCTGACCGCCATGGCGAGTAGAAATGCTATGCCGAACAACCTCAGATGCCCCTTCGAGTATGTCAGTGTTCAAGTTCACAGGCGGGTTCTGAACCGTCATGAAAATTCTCTACCCTAATTGATTCTTCAACCACCTAGCAGCGCTTGATTCGCTTCGTTCTAATCTAGTCTGGTCGGTTATGAACATAGAACGACTGCAGTTTTACTACGGCGACGGCAGAGGAGCACTCTCAAATGAGGGTAATTGATTCCAGACAATGTCGGCTCCAAGCCCGAGTAAACTTTGGTGGTCGCCAAAACCAACCAAGAGGCTCGGAGAAAGGAGCAGGAAATCATCGGCAGTGTGATGTCGCATCGTGATCTTGGCCGTTTAGACTAACTGTCATGTCGAAGATCCCCGACGTTATCGTGATCGGCGCTGGCGCGGCGGGACTCGCAGCCGCTAGTGACCTGAGACGCGCCGGTCTATCCATCACAATTTTCGAAGCGCGCGACCGGATCGGCGGCCGTATGTTTACGCTGCGCGATCCGGTTTCTCAAGCCCCAATCGAGCTTGGGGCCGAGTTTATTCAGGGCTTGCCGCTTGAGATATGGGAGCCTCTCCAGGCTCGAAATATAATGGTGGCAGAAGTCACGGGTGAACCGTGGTGCTTCCACGAGGGCCGGTTGTCCACTTGCGGGCTTTTCTCTCAAGTCGATGACATTCTCAAGCAGATGGATGCGAGTTCCCCCGATGAATCCTTTCTGAGCTTCTTGAAACGCTGCTGCAAAGAGTCAAGAAGCGATCCAGAGCACCGGAGGGCAGAGGAGCGGGCTTTAGCCTACGTCACTGGTTTCAATGCTGCGGATCCGGAGCGAGTTGGTGTGCATTGGCTAGTTCAGGGGATGCGAGCGGAGGCGAAAATCGAAGGGGATCGGGCTTTCCGCTCAGCAAACGGCTACGAAGATTTGCTCCAGATCTTCCGCCAGGAATTGGCCCAGACCGATGTCCACATCCAAACCGAAACTGTCGTCGACTCGGTGGAGTGGACCCAAGGACGCGTTGAGATAACGTGCCACAGAGCCAGCGAACCTCACAAGCTTTCAACTGGGCGCGTGCTCGTGACGCTGCCCCTGGCTGTGTTGCAGACCGCTGTCGAAGCCAAGGGTGCGGTTCGGTTCACTCCGGAATTACCCCGCGAAAAGCTGGAAGCACTCAAGAAGTTGGAAATGGGCAAGGTAATGCGGATGACTCTTCGCTTTCGTCAGCGCTTCTGGGACACAATTTCCGCACCCGGCAACGGACGCAAGACACTCTCCGAAATGGGCTTTCTGTTCTCCGAAGATGAGTGGTTTCCCACGTGGTGGACGACCATGCCCAACAAACTGCCGATTATTACCGGGTGGGCACCTTTCCGCTGTGCCGAGCGGCTATCCGGCAACAGTCGCACTTTCGTTATCGACCAATGTTTGCGGACGCTCGCCACGCTGCTCCATATTGGATCAGAGCAACTTGCGCAATTGCTGGATGCCGCCTACTTCCATGATTGGCAGAGCGATCCGTTTGCTCGCGGGGCTTATAGTTATGGTGCGGTCGGCTCGGATGGTGCGCAGCAGAGTTTGGCGACTCCGGTAGAGAATACTTTGTTCTTCGCCGGTGAAGCCACGGATACGACTGGACACAACGGAACTGTCCATGGCGCGATTGCAAGTGGACGCCGTGCAGCGCGGGAGATCCTGCTTGGCTTTCACCAAAAGAGCCTTACAAATTGGAAGAGGTAGTCTTCGACCACCCCGGAGGAATTCACGATAAATGCCCCAGCAATCTCAGCCCATTGTCTGGCCCGGCCGTCCTTATCCCTTAGGGTCGACCTGGGACGGAGAGGGCGTCAACTTCGCGCTCTACTCGGAGCATGCGGAGAAAGTGGAACTTTGCCTGTTCGATATTTCGGGAAAACGCGAGATCCTTCGTGTCCTGCTTCCCGAGCAAACCGACATGGTCTGGCACGGCTACCTCCCAGAAGTGCGGCCCGGTCAATTGTACGGATATAGAGTGTTCGGTCCCTACACTCCGGAACAAGGCAATCGCTTTAATCATCACAAACTTTTACTGGATCCTTATGGCAAACAGGTTCAGGGGACGATTCGGTGGAGCGACTCCCAATTTGGCTACCGAGTGGGACACAAGCTCGAGGACCTGTCTTTCGACCGGCGCGACGACGCCGCTGGAATGCCGAAGAACCGGGTGATCGACTCCGCATTCACGTGGGGAACTGACGCACCTCCCAGGATTCCTTGGCACGAGACTCTGATCTACGAACTGCATGTAAAAGGATTCACCATGTGCCACCCCGACGTTCCCGCCCAGTTGCGCGGGACGTATGCGGGACTGGCTACAGCACCCGTGATCGAATACCTCACCCGCCTCGGAGTGACCTCGGTTGAACTCATGCCGGTACACAGCTTCGTGGACGATCGCCGACTGGTGGAGCGCGGTCTGCGCAATTACTGGGGATATAACTCCATCGGATTTCTTGCAGTCGAGCCTCGCTACCTGGCGACCAACTCAATCCGCGAATTCAAGACCATGGTTAAGACCCTGCATTCGGCGGGACTGGAAGTAATTCTCGACGTTGTCTATAACCACACCGCCGAGGGCAACCATCTGGGGCCCACGCTTTCGCTGAAGGGCATCGACAATAGCACTTACTACCGCCTTATGCCTGATAATCCGCGCTATTACAGGGATTACACGGGCACTGGGAACACCCTGAACATGCGGCATCCGCGTGTGCTGCAGCTGATCATGGATAGTCTGCGCTACTGGGTTCTTGAGATGCACGTGGACGGCTTCCGCTTCGACCTCGCCGCCACTCTCGCCCGCGAACTTCATGAGGTTGATCGCCTGGGCGCTTTCCTCGACATCATCCATCAGGATCCTGTGCTCTCCCAGGTCAAGTTGATCGCCGAGCCCTGGGATCTTGGCGAAGGAGGATATCAGGTCGGAAACTTCCCCGTGGGTTGGGCCGAATGGAACGATCGCTATCGAGATACGGTGCGTAGTTACTGGAAGGGTGACGGAGGACTCCTGGGTGACCTGGCTTATCGCATTACCGGTTCGAGCGATCTGTACGCCCACAGTGGCCGGCGTCCCTATGCCAGCATTAACTTCATTACTGCCCATGACGGCTTCACTTTGCAGGATCTCGTCAGCTACGACCAAAAGCACAACGAAGCCAACGGCGAAGACAACCGCGATGGCAACAACGACAATCGCAGCTGGAATTGCGGAGTGGAGGGTCCCACCGAGAATCCCGACGTTCAGGCATTGCGCGCCAAGCAGAAGCGAAATCTGCTCGCGACGCTCCTGCTTTCTCAAGGCGTACCGATGCTGTATGCGGGAGATGCGATCGGGCATACGCAGATGGGAAATAACAATGCCTACTGCCAGGACAATCAAATCAGCTGGCTAAATTGGAATGTGCAGCCGCAAGATCGCGACTTGTTGGCGTTTGTACAGCGCATAATCAACCTGCGCAAAAGGCATCCCGTGTTCCGCCGGCGACGTTTTTTTCAGGGCCGCCCGATCAAGGGCGCCAATGTCAAAGACGTGCTTTGGCTGAATCCGAGTGGTAATGAGATGAGCGAGGACGAGTGGCGTGATCCATCTCTTCGCTACCTCGGAATGCTTCTCTCAGGGCAGGGGCTGGATGAGACCGATGAACGCGGGCGAAGAGTGAGCGAC
>CAZILJ010000288.1:0-2659 GCA_964539915.1 uncultured Acidobacteriaceae bacterium
CCGTCTGCATTGCGCCTTTCTTTTTCTTTTTCCCCGCCTGGCCGCGGGACAGCCGAAGGCGGTTGTCCCCACATTGGCAACATAAGAATCCCGGACCCTTCTGGATCTCAACAGAAGGTTACGCGGCGGCGATACGCCGGAGCAGGTCTTCTTGTTCTTCCCGGCTTTCGGCGCCGATGGTGAAGGCATCGAGGATGCCCAACGATAGCGCGTACTTGATGCCTTCGTCCTGACGATTGCGCAGGGTACCTTGGCCTAGAATCTTCATGCCTACGACGGCTTTTCCGGCGGTCTTCATTTCTTTCAGGACACTGACGACCGTTGCGGGATCGGCGTCCATGTACGCGCCGACGGGGTTGATGCGGGCCAGATCAATTTCGACCCAGGGAGACTTGGCCGCGGCCCGCAGGGCTTCGATGCTGTGGCAGGAGCAGCCGTGCGCGCGGATGGCTCCCTTCTGTTTCGCTTCGGAAAGCACGTCCATGACGCCTTTGTAGCGGTCGGTCCAGTCGGCCTCGGTGACACAGTGCATCAGGCAGACGTCGAGGTAGTCGGTGCCGAGTTCGCGGCGGAAGCGGTCGAGATCGGCACGAGCCGTAGCGGGATCGCGCGCCCACGTTTTTGTGAGGACCGTGACTTTGTCGCGCTGCACATGCTTGAGGGCTTCGGCGACGTGGGGATGGCTTCCATAGGAATCGGCGGAATCGAAAAATCGCAAGCCGTGATCGTATCCGTTCAACAGGAGATCGGAGAGGCCTTTCACGCCGAGAGCGGTTTGATGCGAATGATGCCCGGAGCCCACTGTGCCGGTGCCCATGGCCAGGCGGCTGGTCTTGATCCCGGTGCTGCCGAGGCTGACCGTGTCGGAGGCGGTAAATTTCGTGGAGAGAGTCTGCTCGGCGAGCGCGTTCAGGATGGATTTGGAACTGAGCCAGGCTGCTCCTGCGGCGGTGGCTGAGCGAACCAGGAATTCGCGGCGACGCATGGGTCCTCCTAGGAAAGGGCGCTTCGTAAGAGGCTACACCAGGGGACCTTGCGGTGGGAAGCCCGTGGGGGCCGCCGCTCGTCTCATTTTCTGATGGCTAAGGTCAAATCTTCGAATGTCAAACTTTCAAGCTGCGGAACGGCGCGGCCAACAGGCGGAATGGCAGAGTGATGACCAAAAAGACGAGTTCCAGCACGCCGTGAACTGCTACACCGACGATGCGGAACGGCAGCAATATCAGCCAGATAAACGGATAGGCTATCAGAGCCAGCAGGGCCAGCGGCCAGCAGAGCACGAAGAGGATGCACCAGAGTAGGAAAGCGAACATGCAAGAGACCTCCTTCCCTCTCGTTGATTGTACGTTTCGGCTCGGGAAAATGTTCCATGGAAGCGTGGGGCCCGGCCGGCGTCCGGGGCAAAGCGGAAAGGGACTAGAACAACCGAGCATGCTGAAAACAGTACGCCTATAGTCCAGTTCCTGGGGAGGCGGGGCTGCGCCCGGCAGGACATCCCAGTGCGGCTGTCCCCACATGGTCTTGTTTGCGGGTTACTCGAACTGCCTGCGGAAGGCCGCGAGTTGCTGCTGGACTTCAGCGAGTTCCTGGCGAAGGTGAGCGACTTCCTCTTCCAAACTTGCCAGACGATCGATCACCGAGATTGTGCCGGCATTCGCGGGCGAGGACGCCCGCGAAGCCACACTTTCTGTTCCAGCTACGTCAGAAACCGTCGGTTCACCCGAGAATAAGTGGGTGTAGCGCGATTCCTTCATACCAGGCTGGCGCGGTAGAACGCGTGCCAGGGGCGGTTCACGCTGGGCCAAGCGATCCAGAGTGGAGATGATATCGTCGAGCGCTTCGAACTGGTACATGCGCTCGGTTCGGCTGCGGAGTTCGCCGGGAGTTTGTGGACCTCGGAGGAGGAGGACGCAGACCACGGCAATTTCGCGGCGGTCGAAGTTGAAGACTTCTTGCAGGCGGTGTTCGAACTTGGTGACGCGGCTGTCGGCGCCGCTGGCCGGACCCGCCAGGCGTTTCTCTTGAAGCGTGTTGAGAGCATGCCGGACGGTTTCTTCCTCCAGGGTCATCACGGGATCGCGATTGTTCTTCTGATTGCAGGCGTTGACCAAGGCGTTAAGCGAGAGCGGATAGTAATCAGGAGTGGTGATGTCTTTTTCGATCAGAGAGCCGAGGACGCGGGTTTCGATTTCGGAGAGGATCACGCTTGGCATCCGGAAATATTATCCAGACTGGTTAATATTGCTCGATGTCATTTTAATTCAATCGACGCTTCCTCTAACCGAATCGGGAGTCAAAGTCCCCATCCTAGCCGCAAAAAGCGCGGCCAGGATGGGGCACCCTCGAGATTTCTTTAGAACAGGGCGGTGGAACGGCGCTTCCACGATTTGCCTTTTTCTTTGGCGATATTTTCCATATCAGCGACGTAGGCGCCCGCCTGGGTCAAGATGTGGTGTAAATCATTGCCGATGCTGATGAAAGTGAATCCTTTTTCCAGGAATTCACCGACGCGCGCGGTACCGAAGAGAAACAGGCCCAGGATGACGTTGTTTTTGCGGGCATGCTCAATTAGTTTCTTAGTGGCAGCGTCGAGTTCGGGCGAAGTGTACATGTGGGGGAACTCGTATTTGTTGTAAAGGCCCATCGACATGCAGAGATC
>CAZILJ010000289.1:0-3095 GCA_964539915.1 uncultured Acidobacteriaceae bacterium
CGTTCGACATCCCGTTTGCGTAGATCCGCGTCTTGTCGATGTTGTAGGACGCCTCCAGCTTGTCGATCAACTCCGAGATGAAGATGACATCGGGCATACGCGATGGCGTTTCGCTTCCTGTCATTTCCCATGACTTGGGGCCGAAACCCGTCCCCTCGGGATAGACGACCATGAAACCGTTCTCGTCGGCTACCAGGTTCCATTGGCTGATGGCCATTGAGGAGCTCGGCCACGACATCGACGTGTGCAGGTTGATGACAAGCGGCGTCGGCTTCGCACGGTCGTAGCTCTTCGGGACGTACAGCAGGTACTCTCGCTTTTCGCCCGAGGAAATGATGGTATCGATGGTGGCGCTGGTCCAATTCGGGAAGTAGAAAACGGAATAGAAAAATCCGAAAGCGAGCAACCCCAATACGGCGGGCAGGCCAATGAGAACCAGCGCTGTCCGGATCACGATCTTCCTGGTGTTCATGCTTCTCTCCGGTTTGACCGTTATCCTCCCACGCTCGGCAAGCACTCTGCGGCACATCGTTCCAATCTGGGAACTCACATCCGCGCCGCCCTCCCAAGGTGTTTCTCTGATCTAGCCGTGTTCGACGCGCGCCTTTATGTCCCAGTACGCCGCATCGATGAGCCTGCTTAGCGCTGCGGCGTTTGTGACCGTTCCTGGTCTGAGCTTCACGTGGCGCATGAACTTGCCGGTGCCTTGCAGCAAGCGGGCCGGATCCGGCAGGGCTGCGCCCTGAAAGAACCCAACGTTTACGTGCGAAGTGAATACATTGACGTAGCCGAAGGGCGCATCTCCCAAACACGTGACGGGACACCCGTCATGCAAAAGCTCCCGGACTTCGTCCCCGCATCTTCGCATCATCTCAAACCAATGATGCGCCATGGCTCCCAATTCGCCTGCATGCTGTTTCATCCACGCATCGATGGCGGGGTCCCGCTCGACAGCGCCATTGAATCGCAGCAACTCCGTTCTCATCGTGGCCCCACTTTCTGCTTTCGAGATCTGCGGTTACGCCTCGGGAGGAAAACGTCGCCTGAAAAACCTGGGCCACCCGCCATTGTCATTCAAATGTCTGCGCGAACGAGATGCGATTGCCCTCAAGATCGATGACTCTGAAATCGCGTAGGCCCCAAGGATGGCTCACGGGGCGTGCCAGGATCTTTGCACCCTTCCCCAGTAGTTCCTCGTACAGCGCATCGGCATTCGAGACATACGCTTCGAAGGAACCGATGCCCTTATGCGCTTCCGTACGGGCAATCAGCAAGATGGTGATGGCATCCCGATCCATTACGCCCAAGTCGGCTTGCTGATAATTGATCCGAAAACCCAAGACGTCGCGATAGTAAGTCACCGCGGCCGGCACATTGTCAAAGGGTAATTCCGGCAATGCCTGCCTCATTCCATGAGGCTGCGTGCCACGGCGGCTCGGCGAATCCTGTTCCTTGTGAAAGCTTTGCCCAAACCAGAGCACGTTCCCATCCGGATCACGGATTTCAAACATCTGCATCTTGATCCAGTTGACCCGTTCAATGTCGCTCGGAGAGCCTCCGCGGGCGCGCACGGCTGCCTGCGTCGCGAGTACATCGTCTGTCTGAAGAAACAGGACGGCCGATCCTGGGCGGCGGGGCGTTTGGGACGCCCCGTCACCGGCCCCAAATCCTTCTTTTCCGAGACGGATTCGAGCAGGTCCCAGGATTGCGTCGGCACCGTCGGCCTGCACCTTCAGCTCGAACTGCAGAACATCGCGGTAGAAAGCGATGCTTCGATTGATATCGGCGACAGCCACGCAGCGCATCACCGGACTTGCGATCTTTTTTGCCCGACGTCCGTCAATGTGTGCCTTCACGGCACGCCAACTGGTGAACCCGTACTCGCGTGCCACGTCCAGTTGCGCTGTCGTCAGCTTCGCTTCCGGATCTTTCCGGCGCAATTCCTGAAATCGATTTTTCGCTAGTTTCTTGAGGTATTCGAGCGAGGGTCGCTCGGGGAGTTTTGAGTTTGCCATAGACGCCTTCCTTCCAATTTTTGCCCGGTGTCCGCGTGTCTCGGGCTGGAAGTCAGGGTCTTTCGAAATACGCTTAGCTGGAAGGTGGGCTGAACCCTTTACGCGGACCGTGGGCCGCCTGATCGGCCTACTGAAGATAACACATCCAGAATCGAGTTAGGCGGCTTGGGCCGAATCGGTGGTCAGCCGTTACCCACCTCATTTCCGCGTATCGGCTAGCTGGCAGTCCCAATCGACGAGTTGGTTAGATCCGTTCGGGCCTGGTCAGCAGGAAGCGAATCAGTGTGCAAGCCGATCGTAATTCTTCAGAAGCTCCCGCAATCTGTCGTGAGGGAGCGCGTTCACTGTATGCCCCCTTATACCGGTCATTGTCTCGGCGGCGATCATGGCGTTGACGACCGCTTCTTCAGTGGCTTGCACCGTGGCAAGGAAAACGGGGTTGATCTGATCGTTGGGCAACATGCCAAGTGGGCGAACACCTCTGGAAGAAGCTGCCGTTGGATTCGCGGTGGAAAACGCAATGAAGATGTCACCTGAGCCATCGCCCGAGTAGCTTCCATTTCGTCCCAGCCCCAGGGTCACACGTTTTGCGACGCGCTTCAATTGCGTTGGGATCAACGGAGCATCTGTGGCCACTACGACAATGATCGATCCCACATCGTCATCCCAGACTCTCGGTCCAGCAATCTCGCGGCCGACCGGCACTCCGGCAATCCGTAACTGATCCCGCTGCCCGTAGTTGCATTGCACAAGCACGCCGACGGTATAGCCACCGTACTTGGCGTCGAGTACGCGCGACGCCGTGCCGATTCCTCCTTTGAACTCGTGGCAAATCATTCCCGTTCCGCCGCCCACGTTTCCTTCCTCGAAGGGCCCTCCATGCGCGCTATCGAGAGCGTGAAAAGCATCCTCGGCTTTCACGTGGAATCCGTTGATGTCATTCAGATAGCCGTCCCAGGTTTCGGCCACAACTGGCAGGGACCACGAATACCCGTCCTTGTCAGGCCCATGATGTTTCAGACGCCAGGCGATCACCGCATCACGAACGATGCCGACGCTGTGCGTATTCGTGATCATCAC
>CAZILJ010000290.1:0-2718 GCA_964539915.1 uncultured Acidobacteriaceae bacterium
GCTTGAGCGCCGTGCGGAATTTCGCCGCGAAGTTGATACCCATAACTTTGTGAGAAATTTTGAGGTGCTCTTGCGCCGGCGCGATGGCAGCGTATTGAGCGCGATGGAGAGCAGCTTCGCCACCCGCGACGCCAACGGGAAAATCGAACGCTATCAGGGCTTTTTGCTGGATGTTACCGAGAAGAAAAAAGCGGAAGATGAAATCCGCCGCCGCAACCGTGAATTGAACGCGCTGAATGCCATGGCCGTGGTCGCAGCCCAATCCTTCGATCTCGACGAGATTCTGAACCTGACTCTGCGTCAGGTGGTCACCCTGTTTGGCGCCGAGAGTGGCACCGTTTACCTGTCGGATACCGACACAACGACTTATCGCCGGCGCGCCGCATGGGGACCTCGTAGCCGCGACAAGATGCGCACGGCGGAGATTTGCTTCACCGAAGGCTTCGGCGACCTGATCATGCGCTCGCGCACCGAAGTGGTTACGGCGGAATATCTGCCTCACCTGCCGCCCAAGGTAGCGGACTTTTTGCGCTCAGATGTTGACCGATCCTGGCTGTGGGTTCTGTTCTGGGGTAAAGATAGCCCAGTCGGCATCATGGGCCTGTGCAGCCAATTAGGCTACGAATACTCCAACAACGACGAAAATCTCCTCGTTGCCATCAGCCGCCAACTCGCCACCACCATCGAAAAGGTTCGTTTGTACGAAGAGACCTGCCGCGCGTACGAAGACCTGCGGAAGACCCAGGAACAACTCCTGCAGAGTGAAAAAATGTCGGCCGTAGGCCAGTTGATTGCCGGTGTTGCCCATGAGCTCAACAATCCGCTCACCGCG
Source organism: uncultured Acidobacteriaceae bacterium (assembly GCA_964539915.1). Classification (GTDB taxonomy): domain Bacteria; phylum Acidobacteriota; class Terriglobia; order Terriglobales; family Acidobacteriaceae; genus Sulfotelmatobacter. The sequence continues at coordinate 833 of CAZILJ010000290.1, forward strand.
ATTCTTGGCTATGCTCAGCTCCTCGAAAGCGAAGGCCTCAACGACCGCGCGCAGGACTATGTCAGCAAGCTGTTCAAACAGGCCCAGCGCACGCATCGCGTGGTCCAGAACCTTCTCTCATTCGCGCGTCAACGCAAGCCCCAACGGGATGAAGTCGACATCCGCAAGGTGCTGGACGAAACTCTGGCCCTGCGCGATTACGATCTTAAGATCAACAACATTAATGTGGAGCGCGACCTCCCTGCGGAGCCAGCTTTGGTCATAGCCGATCCGCATCAGATCGAGCAAGTGTTCCTGAATATCATCAACAATTCCGTCGACGCCATCCTAGAAACGGGGCGCGCCGGCAAGCTCAAGATTCGTATCTCTTCCGTGGGTGGACACATTCGTACGCAGTTCACGGACGACGGCGCGGGAATCAAGGATCCAAAGCGCATCTTTGATCCCTTCTATACCACCAAAAGCATAGGCAAAGGCACCGGTCTCGGGCTCAGTATCTGCTATGGAATCGTGAAAGAACATGGCGGCGACATCACCGCCAACAACGCTCCAGAAGGTGGCGCCATGATCGAGGTTCGGTTGCCCGCAGTGGCATCGGCCCAGGTCGAACTCGAATCGCCCAAGCCAGCCCCCCGTCTGCATGAGGGAGCCACCAACGGCCGCGTCCTGCTGGTAGAGGAAGAAGAAGCTGTGCTCGAATTTGAACGGGATGTGCTCGCGGGCGCGGGCGCCACTGTCGTCACGGCCAGGACCAGTGAAGACGTAAAGACGCGGTTGCTCTCAGAGCCTTTTGATGCCCTCATCATGAGTGGCAACATGCCCGGGCAATGGAACGCGAAAGAGTCCTATCAGTGGCTCCAGGAGAACTGCCCCCTCCTGGAAGGCCACGTACTTTACACCTTCTCGAACGGGGTAGAACCAGGGGCGGGGCGCCGATTCCTGCAAGAAAACAACGTTCCCTTTCTGGTCAAGCCCTTTGAAGTGGCGGAACTCATCGCCCAGGCCCGACACCTTTTGCAACTGGCGCAGGCCGCGGCAGCGGGCGCAAGTTAAACTGCCCCACCCCTAGTAATTCACCGGTTTTCCTCTGTCTGGGTTGCGGTAGACTAACTCTACCGAACCCATGTCCCAATTCGTTCACCTGCACCTGCACACCGACTACTCCATGCTCGACGGCGCCTGTGACGTGGAAAAGCTCTGCCAGCGCGTCAAAGAAATGGGCATGCCGGCGGTGGCGATGACCGATCACGGCAACATCTTTGGCGCGGTCCACTTTGTGAACGCGGCAAAGCAGGCTGGCGTGAAGCCCATCGTCGGCTGCGAACTCTACGTCTGCAAGAAAGAAGACCATCGCGCCGCGCCCGAAGGCGACACCTACAACCATCTGCTGGTGCTGGCCGAGAACGAAGAGGGCTACCGCAATCTGGTCAAAATCACGTCCGAAGCCTCGCTACACGGTTTTTATTACAAGCCGCGCGTGAGCAAGAGGTTTCTGGCCGAGCATTCCCGCGGACTGATCGGTCTGTCCGGATGCCTCAAAGGCGAAGTGGCGGAGCGCCTGACCGAAGGCAATTACGATGCCGCCCGCGCGGCCGCCGGCACCTTGGCCGATATTTTTGGGAAGCAGAATTTCTTCCTCGAAATTCAGGACCAAGGACTGGCCATGGAACATCGCATCCATGCCGGCCTTTTTCAACTTGAGAAAGATCTCGGCCTGCCGCTCGTCGCAACCAACGACAGCCATTATCTCTGCGAAGACGACGCCCATGCGCAGGACGTTATGCTGTGCATTCAAACCGGCAAGTCCATTCACGACACCGGTCGAATGAAGTTCGACGGCACGCAGTTTTTCGTCAAGAACCATGACGAAATGGCGCGTGTCTTTA
>CAZILJ010000291.1:0-5347 GCA_964539915.1 uncultured Acidobacteriaceae bacterium
CACAGAACCAAGGTGAGAGATTACGATGACTTCGGGCCGATTGAGCAGAAGAAACATCAGCACGAACGCAATCGAGAGCAGAAGATGGCGGAGGACAGCATGGCGCTCAGCTATGCCGAGCCTCGGCCGATTCCCGTTTAACGTTCCGCCTTCAGCAGTCATCGACGACATGAACTTTCCCGGTCGCTCACTAAGACTGCTTCCTGGCCTCGCCTCGCTTCGCACGAAGCGACCCTCACCCGGTTGCGCCCCGACCGCTTCGCCTCATATAGAGCGCAGTCGGCGACCGCCAGCAAGTCGAGAACCGGGATCTCATTTGCGGCCACGACTGCACCGAGGCTCGCCGTAACGTTTATCTCTCCAGCCCTGGTTGGAATCGGCTTCCCTGCGATTGCTATGCGAGTCCTTTCTGCTATGTTCGGCAAGTCCTCGATCGGGCAGTTGGAAAGCACGGCAACGAATTCCTCACCGCCGTAACGTCCCACGAAGTCATAGGATCGCATCGTCCGGGCGATGCGGCCTGCTGCTTCCTTCAGGACTGCATCGCCATTCAAATGGCCATAAGTGTCATTGACGCTCTTGAAGTGGTCGAGATCGATCATCAGAATTGCGGTCGAAGTCCGTGAACGGAAACCGCGTTGCCGTTCGCCGTTCAGCAGGTGCATGGTCGCTCCGCGGCTCCACAGTCCGGTTAAGTCGTCGTGAGTTGCCTGAAAACCGCACTGCCTAGCGAGTTGGAATCAATTGGTGTTGCAGGGTAAGAATTCGCTTACCCGCCCGTAACCGTGCCCGCAGTTCCCTGATGTCAAAAGGCTTCGTCAGGTAATCGTCAGCTCCGGCCTCGAGCCCATCTACAACGTTTTGCTTTTGCTCTTTGCCAGAGAGCAGCAAGATATATTGATAGCGGCCGTGTTGCCTTTCTCGAATTCGGCGGCAAAGTTCGATTCCATCGATTCCCGGCATCATCCAGTCGAGGATCAGGAGCTCCAGTGAGTTAGGTTGTTGAAGCAGTTCCCATGCCTGAGTGCCGTCTTCCGCCGTAATTACCCGATAGCCCCAGCTCTCGAGACGGCTTTCGAGCACTTGGCGAAAAATGGGATCGTCTTCTGCAACCAGAACTGTTTCGGAGACACGTCTGAGAGGCTCAGGGTCCGGGACAGAGTTGCGGTGCTCGTCAGTGGCGCAAATGGCTTTTCTCCAGACGGTCCATTAATAGGTGAAGCTTAGCGTTGTCGGCCTCCGCACGAAAATCCAGGCGACTCTTTCCATGTTCGCGGAGCTGGCGCGGGGGCTCAGCTTCGGGCTTGGCTTCTTCGCCATTGCTGCTTCGGGTGGGTAAAGAAGCCGCGTGTGATTTCCGGAGAAGGTGTTCGCGTCCCGACGCTTGATTGGCAAGGATTGACTGCTCCTTGACCGTCTCCTGTAATGCCAGGATTCGCTCGCCGACTCGCACCCGCGCCTGAAGTTCGGCTGCTATCGGCGGCTTGGTGATGTAGTCATCCGCACCTGCCCGCAGCCCCGATACGATATCCGCCTCGTTGTTCTTGGCGGTTAGGATGATCAAATACATTGAAGATATCGATGAGCACTCCCTCACCTTGCGACAAACCTGAGGACCGCTGAGTCCAGGCATGACCCAGTCAAGGATCGCCAAGCGAGGAGCATCGGGGCGCTGTAGCATCTCCCACGCCTCATTCCCGTTATTGGCAATGATGATTTCATGGTCGTGCGCCAGAATCTGCTGCAGCAGCTTTTGGAAAAACGCGTCATCTTCTGCGATCAGTATTCTCATGCGGCTATTCCTGCTTCCTCGCTCCAGACTTCCCTCGCAAACACCTCGCCGATGGGGCGCCGTTGGCGCAACTTCTCCGGCAGTTCGTCCGATGGAGCCGAACCCGACCCTCAAGAGCACGGCGACTATAACTCGCTCTGTGATCTCTAACATTGCCCAAGTGACGGAATATGCGTTTGCACGAATCCTGCCATCGACCGTGAGCGAAATCTTCATCTCGCGAGAGTGGCCAGACGAGCTAAGTGGTATGCGTTGCATTGTCTTGTCAGGGAGTTAACTGGAGTTTCAGATTCCAGGCCAGTTGCCGGGCCTGGCTGGTGTCCGGTTCGAGGATTGATGTCTGGTTGTAAGACAGTGCCTCGGGAGTCTAGCTTTTGCCCCCGGCGGATGAAGCTACGCGATAGATCGTTGCGTCTTGAATTTCCCGGCGCAGATCTTCCCAGATATTGTCGGGCATTTCGAGAAAGGTTTTCACCACTTCCGGGTCAAATTGCCGACCGGCCCACCTGTGGATTTCCTCGCGCGCGGCTTGCAGCGTCTGTTTCCGCCGGTAAATCCGATCGGAGGTGATGGCGTCCAGCGTATCGGCCACTGAGAAAATGCGCGCCCCCAGGGGAATTTCGGCTCCCTTGAGGTTGCGGGGATAGCCACTCCCGTCGAAGCGCTCCTGATGAGAGTACACGATCTCAGCCGCTTCGGCGAGAAACGGGATCTTCTTGACGATCTGATAGCCGTGGTAGGCATGCTCCTTCATAATCGTCATCTCGTCGGGATCAAGCTTCCCTGGCTTGTTCAGGATTTTGTCGGGAATCGCGATCTTGCCGATGTCGTGCAAGAAAGCTCCGCGGGCGATGGTGTTGATCTGTTCACGCGGCAAACCCATGGCGCGAGCGATGGCGATCGTGAAGGCCGTAACCCGCTTCGAGTGACCTTCGGTTTCACGATCTTTCAAGTCCAATGCGTCGCCCAGCGTCTCCAACGTAATGTCATAAGAGCGCTCTAAGTTGGCCATGGCCGCCTGCAGCTGATCGGTCCGGGCCTTGACCAGGGATTCCAGGTTCGTCTGATACGTTCGGTTCTCCACCTTCAGGCGTCGGTTCTCCAGGGCGCGGCTGACAGTGTTCAGGAGTTGCTCGCGCTCGAACGGCTTCAAAAGGTAGTCGTATGCCCCGTTTCGAATGGCGGCCAGCGCCACAGAAATATCATGCACGGCGGTAACCATCACCACCGGCATGTCGGGATACTTCTCCTTGGTGCGCTCCAACAGGCCAATGCCATCAAGGTCCGCCATCATCAAGTCCGAAAGCATCAGTTCGAACTCTTCGCCCGAATTGAGAACCGCGAGAGCCTCCATACCGGAGGCCGCCTGTTTGCAGGCATAACCAGCAGTACCGAGCATGGACGCAACGATTTCCCGAATCGGTTCTTCGTCGTCAACTACAAGAATGCGATCTGGCATGGGATACACGAAAGTCTATCGGCGATTGTAACGCACCTTGGAGATGCCGAAAGTAATCACTGAGGTCCGGAAACTCCATCGAGAAAGTGCCCGGCCATGATATTCAGACACATGGATGACGTGCGTCCGCAATGCTAAGTGCCTACTGGTCGATTGGGAACACGGTTACAAGGCTTGGTCTGGCCAAGCCCACGGCGGCAGAGTTGACTCTGCTGATCCTGCTGGGCGCCTCCTTGCTCGCCCTGCGTACCTTTCGGGAAAGCTATCTTAAGGTCTGGATCCTGGGTTGGACCGCGTTTGTAGCTTCGCGCCTCGCCGAGCACTGCTTGGCAGTGAAAATACCGGCTCCGTTCGATTTGGTGGTGGTGCAGACAACCTTCTTGCTTGCCGTGGGATTGCTGGCGGGAGCCGTTCTGCTCTACACGCGTGGCCGCGATCTCCTCCTTCCATTGATGGTGATCACTCCCGTCCTGGTCGGCTTTGGCGGAGCCCGAGTCCTGCTCTGGCCCGATTCCCTGCCCTTGCGCGTCGCCGTAGAGGTCGGCTACCGCCTCATCTTGCTCACAGCATCGCTGGCGCTGCTGCGCGCACGTCGCGGGCGTTGGGAGCCGTCAACTTGGCTGCTCGCGCTATGTCTGCCAGCACTCCATCTCTCCTGGCCGCTGTTCACCGATCGCCTACCTGCGGCGGCATGGCTGGCCTCCGAAGTCGCGCTCAGTCTAAGCATGTTGCTCGTGGTGTTTGATGAGTCGCGCACCCGCAACCGAAGGCTGCATGCCATGCAAGCTATTACTAACAGCATGGTTAGCGCTCAACAGTATGGAAACGTGGTCCAATCCACCATCGAGGAGCTAAAGCGCCTGACCAAGGTCCGGGCCGCCTGGTTCCGCCTGCTCGAAGGTGGGAATTTGGTGGCCACGCACGCCGTGGGGCTATCTTCCGAGTTTTTGCGCGATGCCGGGTTCGCCGGGATTGACGACGACATTCAGAAACTGTTGGCGCAGCCCGCCCCGCTGGTCACAACTCGCGATGCTGCCGGTCCCGAACCGAAAGCTTCGCTTGAAGCCGAGAAGATTCGCCAGCTTGTCATTCTTCCCGTCAAGGGCAACAAGGCCCCAATCGGATTGCTGGTGCTCGGCGATTCCACGAGCCGCCGGTGGACACCCGAAGAGTTGGATTTTCTGCAGGCCTCGGCGAAGCAACTAGCCGTTGCCGTCGAAAACTTCCGACTGCTCGAACAGGTACTGCGCTCGCAGCGCCAGTGGGTCAACACCTTCGATTCGATCCATGACATCATTTTGGCGCATGACGCCGATTTCCGAATCATCAAGGCAAATCAGGTTTTGCTCGAACAACTCGGCCAGGCCGCTGCCGACGTCGTCGGCAGTTCTTGCGATGCTGCGCTGCCGCACACCTCAGGGGAGTGGACCGGATGCCCTTACTGCGCCATGGGCGGAGACGAAGAATTCACCGAAGGCGCCGACCCGTGCTTTGGCGGCTACTCGGTCGTCTCGACTTCTTCCTACACCGAGCAGGGCAGTCCGCAAAAAGGCACCATTCACGTTATCCGGGACATTACGGAGCGCCGTTCCGCCGAAGAAAAATATCGTCTGCTCTTCGAACAGGTTCAGGAAGGGGTCTACGTCGCCAACCCTTCCGGCCGTCTTCTCGACTGCAACGACGCCTTCGTGCATATGCTGGGCTACAGCAACCGCGAAGAGTTGCTCGTCCTGAACCTCGATTCGGAAATCTGCGTCGATCCCAGGCAGCGCGACGCCTTCCGCCGGGAGATTGAAACGCACAACTTCGTGCGCAATTTCGAAGTGAGCCTGCGACGCAAGGATGGCACACTTCTACTGGCGGTGGAGAGCAGCTTCGCCAAGCGCGATGCGACTGGCAATATCGAGCGCTACGAGGGATTCATTCTCGACATGACGGAAAAGCGGCGGGCGGAAGACGAGATGCGCCGCCGCAACCGTGAATTGAACGCGCTGAACGCCATGGCCGTGGTCGCAGCCCAATCCTTCGATCTCGACGAGATTCTGAACCTGACTCTGCGTCAGGTGGTCACCCTGTTTGGCGCCGAGAGTGGCACC
>CAZILJ010000292.1:0-1701 GCA_964539915.1 uncultured Acidobacteriaceae bacterium
CACGATACGCTTACCGCTCTGATGAAACTTTCCCCTGAAATCTACACCGAGTTGCCCGATCCGCATGACGACGGCTACCCGCACGCGGCGGTTTGGTCCAAATGGGTGCAGGAAGCGGCGCCGCAGGCCACGCTCAAGGACGTTTCTTCCGCTGTGAGAATTTTCCAGATGGTGATTGAACTTGCGACGCCGTCAGCCCAGCGCCGACGCGCTCACGAAATGCGTTCGACCGCCATGCAAGGCAGACGCTAAGGTTTCGGGAACTCTCGTTGCGGCTGTGCTGCCGATAATGGTGGACATCAGGCGGCCCAAATACGACGGTTGGCGCATCCTATTCCGTATGCGGCTGGTGAAGGCTCGCGAAAACGAGATCTCAAACGACAGTTACTGCGCGTGATTCAGCGATATTGGCGCGCGATGTTGAACTTCCGCATACGTGATTGCAAGGTCGTTCGCTTCATTCCGAGGCGAGCGGCCGCGCCATCCGGACCCCCGACCTGGCCCTTTGCATCTTCGAGTGCTCTGATGATTGCCTGCCGTTCCGTCGCGTGAGACGCCTTCGACACGCGAGGGCTGAGCACGCTTGAACCGGACGTTTGCCCAAGGTCCGACATTGCAATCTGCAGGGTGTTCCCATGAGTCAGAATGACGGATCTCTCCAGCACATTCTGCAGTTCCCGAATGTTCCCTGGCCAGTCATACCGCGTGAGGGCTTCCATCGCGGAGGTCGGAATCTCGTCGATAGGCCGGCTCATCCGCTGCGCATGTTTCTGAACGAAGTAGCGCGTGAGCAGAGGTATGTCTTCGCGGCGCTCCCGCAGCGGCGGCACGCTCAAGGGAAAGACGTGGAGCCGGTAATACAAGTCGGCACGAAATTCGTTTTCGTCCACCATCGCCTTGAGGTCCCTGTTCGTGGCAGCCACGAAACGAACATCCGTCCGGATCGTGCGGGTGCCGCCCACTCGCTCGAATTCCTGGTCCTGGATGGCACGCAACAGTTTCGGCTGAAGTTCGAGTGGCAGCTCGCCGATCTCATCAAGAAACAACGTACCCTTATGCGCCAGCTCGAACCGTCCGATCTTTTGCGCAACCGCGCCCGTGAAGGAGCCCTTTTCATGGCCGAAGAGCTCACTCTCCAGAAGGCTGGCGGGAATCGCCGCGCAGTTTACCTTGACGAAGCTGCCTTTCCGGCGCGGACTGAGTTCGTGAATCGCCCGGGCGACGAGTTCTTTCCCCGTTCCGGTCTCCCCCAGGATGAGAACAGTCGAATCGGTTGGCGCGACGATTTGCAGGCTCTTCAGAATGGATTCGAAGGCCAATCCCTGCCCCACCATGTTCCCGATATTGTGATCGAGGCGGATCTCGCCTTCCAAATACAGCTTTTCCGCCTTGAGCTTTTGCTTCCCCTCATAAGCTTCGTCGTTTTCGCCATTCTGATCGGACCGGGTCTCCCCCTCCACACAGGAGATACACCCGCGAATGGCGCTCAAGAGGGCTTCATCGTCGACGGGCTTCGTCAAAAACTCGGCGGCACCTGCTCTGACTGCGCGCACACTCATTGGGATGTCGCCATGGCCTGTAAGGAAAACGATGGGGAGCTGAGGAGGGCCCGATCTGGCAAGTTCCCGTTGCACGTCAAGCCCGCTCAGCCCTGGGAGGTTCAAATCCAGCACCAGGCAACTCGGAGTCTCAGGTCGCGGG
>CAZILJ010000293.1:0-4860 GCA_964539915.1 uncultured Acidobacteriaceae bacterium
CACGGGCATGACGCGCAACGGCATTATCGGCAAGCAGCAGGATGCGATTGTGCAATCCATCACGGCGTTCGCGTTGTACGGGTTTCCCGAGTCGCACGCCGCTAGCTTCGCCTTGATCGCTTACGCCAGCGCGTATCTGAAATGCCGTTACTTGGCCGCGTTCACTGCTGCCCTGCTCAACAACCAGCCCATGGGATTTTATTCTCCCGCCACCATCGTCAAAGATGCCCAGCGCCACGGTCTGAAACTTCTGCCTGTGGATGTGACCGTATCGGAGTGGAACTGCACGCTGGAGAATTGCGTGGCGCGGGCGCCCTCGCCCGCGACGGTCGGGGAGTCTTCCCACGCCAAAGGGTCGGCACTCCGCATGGGCCTACGCTACGTCCGCGGCCTGCGGGAAGAAGCGGCTCAAGCCCTGCTCCGCGAACGCCCGCGCGCTCCCTTCGCATCCATTCCCGATCTCACCCGCCGTGTTCCCGAACTGCGCAAAGACGAGCTCACCACGCTGGCAGAAATCGGCGCGCTGAACTCAATCGGATCGCAGAGTAAAGACTGCAGATTGAAGATTGCAAAACCAAATCAATCTTCAATCTACAATCTAAAATCTGAAATTTCTTCTCACTCGCAGCCTGAATCTCGAAACTCGAAACTCCACTTCCACCGCCGCGACGCCCTCTGGCAAGTCGAGCGCGCCGTTCGCGCTTCCGGCCCTCTTCTCGAAAACCAGCTCGAGCCCGACTCCCACTCGCCGCTTCAGCCCATGAACCACGAAGAGCGTCTGGTCGCCGACTTCCACGGCACTGGCCTCACAGTCGGCCCGCATCCCATGGCCTACCGCCGCCAATGGCTCAATGCCATGGGCATTCGCCGCGCCAGCGACCTGCGCAACATTCCTAGCGGCAAACGTCTTCGCATCGGCGGTTGCGTCATTACCCGACAGCGCCCCGGAACCGCAAAGGGATTTGTTTTTCTAAGCATCGAAGATGAAACCGGCGTAGCCAATGCCATCGTGACGCCCGACCTGTTCCATCAAAATCGCTTGCTTCTTACTAGCGAGCGCTTCCTCGCCATCGAAGGCATTCTGCAGAATCAGGACAACGTCATCTCCGTCAAAGCCGAACGCGTTCTGCCTCTGTTCGTTACGAAAGCCGAAACCGTCTCGCACGACTTTCATTAAAAACCTTCACTACGGAGGCACGGAGAATCGTTGATTTGATTGTTGATCGAATCCGCGTGAGAATCCGTGGCTGGCTTTTCTCCGTGACTCCGGGTTTCCGTGGTGAAGGATCCGCTACTCTCACTTCCCCGTGTAGCTAACTCTCCAGATCGAGTTCGATCCGTCATCGCTCACCAACAGCGATCCATCCGGCGCCACTGCGACTCCCACCGGACGCCCCCACACATGTCCGTCGGGCAGGACGAATCCCGTCAGGAAGTCCTGATACTCGCCCGTTGCGTGCCCGGTTTGATGCAGAGGCACTCGAATCACTTCATAGCCCACGCGCACCGCTTTGTTCCACGATCCGTGTTCCGAAGCAAAAATATCTCCCTTGTATTCCGCGGGAAATTTGTCCGCTCCATAGAACGTCAACTCCAACGACGCATTGTGCGGTTGCAGCAGCACGTCAGGAACAATCGCCTTATCCTTCAACTCGGGATGCTTCCCCTGCTGCCGCGGATCCTGATGCGCTCCCATGTACCACCACGGCCAGCCATAGAATCCGCCTTCCTGCACGTGCGTAATGTAGTCGGGCACCAAGTTGTCGCCCAATGCGTCGCGCTCATTCACTGAGCACCACAACTCGCCGGTCTGAGGATTGACCGCGATTCCGCCTCCGGCGTTGCGGATCCCATAGGCATACACCTGCAGTTGGCAATTCGAAGAATCGCACGCCAGAATGTCAGCACGGTCCTTCTCGCCAGGATGGGTGTCCGTATCATCGTCATTCGACGCCGAGCCGACAGCCACAAACATCTTCTTGCCGTCCTGAGAGAAGTCGACGGCGCGCGTCCAGTGTCCTCCGCCGTTGGGCAAATCGGCAATGTGTTCTGACGAACCGCTCGCCTTCAAATCTCCATTGTGATACGGAAAACGAACCACTTCGTTGGTGTTACCAACATAGACCCACTGCGGATCCGGTCCGGGCGGATAAAACGCAATTCCATAAGGCTTGCTCAAGCCGCTCGCAAAGATCGCTGTCTGCTCCGGCTTGCCGTCCGCTGTCATTCCTCGGAAGACACGAATGCGTCCCGAATCACTTTCAGCCAGAAAGATGTCGCCATTCGGAGCCGTGCGCAGCCATCGAGGGTTGTCGAGTCCGGTTGCGAAAAGTTCTACCTTGAACCCCGCCGGGGCCAGCGGCCATGCATTCTCCGGACGAGCCACCACCTGCGCGCCATTCTGGGCGGAGTCGCTGGCGTATGGCTGGGGAAGATCCTTCACCGTAATTTTGCGAGTCGCTCCCGGCTTCTCGTAACGGAAATCCGTGAACGGCGCCTTCGGAGCCGCACCCTTCACCTTCATCCCGCTCACTTCCTCTTGCGGGGCAGAGCTTGGGCCGGCGGCATTCGCCTTGCCCGCAGTCAATGCCTCCACGTAGGTCACGACCTGCCATCGCTTTTCCTCCGGCAGAGCCGCCCACGACGGCATCCCGTTTTCCTTGCTGCCCTTCGTGACGAACCAAAAAATCTCTCCCGGGGTCACGCCATTCAACTTCCCGTCTACCAGAGACGGGACGTTGCCCGTGCCTTGTCCGGTTTTTCCGTGACAAGCCAGGCAGTTCCGCGCGTAGACTGTCTTCCCGGCATCGGCCGCGGCCTGCTGTCCCTCAAACGGATTGTTTCGGGCTTTCGCCGAGGCCGGCGCATCGTGAAATGGTTGATCGATCGCCTGCAAGGCGGCAACGGGAAGGAGAAACAACAGAGCTGCCCAAATTCTGTTAGCACCCAAAGGCATAGGTATCCTCACGAGTAGATTTTTTCCATTTTAGACTATTGTTTCTTCGTTTTCGTATGCAGGGGAGGGTAGGATGCAAAAGAGAATAAGCGGCGACTTGCCGGTAGACGTCGTTTTCATCCTGCAACGCCTCCTCCGCCGGACCTTGACCAAAATCGTAATACCGGGAAAGACCAGCGCTGCCGGCCAGATGCGCAGCTTGCGTCCAGATCTCGTGGTCCCGTTTCACATAGTCATAGGCGGTCTCGATCCATCCCCGGTCGTTCTGACCCGCTGCTTTCTGCGCTTCACGAACGGCCTCCCCATCGAGCTAAGAAACCGAGGTTGAGAGCGCGTCAAATAATAAGCGCGATTGGTATTCAGCACCGCGCCAAAGTTGTCAATCTCGAAAACAAAGTTGTCTACCATCCCGCGCGCCGGTTCTATTCGCCCATCTCGCAACAGGCCGCGGATGAGGAATTAACTGTCATACATTTCATTGGAGCGACGGCTGGGCACAACGTACTTGTTCGTCAGGTAAAGCAAGCCGTTCGAAGCCCGCTCTATCGCGACTCTGACGGTTGACCAAACCTCCCTCAGTCGTCTCGATAAGAAGTTGGTAGGGGGCATTGCTGTTTAGCACCAGGTCGGCATCGAGCTTCCTGAAGCTCACCTGTGAAATCAGCAGATCGCTGCAGTCAGTAATGTATCGGTCCTGCAGATATGCCTGATATCCCCGCTCATTCAAGTCGGGCGTGCTCGGTTGCGGTGTGCAGGTGTTCAGCCCTTAGTAATCAAGTTTTTGGAGAAAGATCGCAAACGATGCAGTTTGCTTCGGGCTGATGTTCATGTCGAGTCGGGTGTAGGAGTCGAAGGTTTCAGTTCGCGTGTCGTTTTGCAGTGGCGGCAGACTATAAACCTGATCTCGTTCGTAGCGATACTCCAAAGACTCCGTGAAGGCGAGACGGTCTTTCACGATCGGCCCGGAGAACGTCATCCGCGGCGTGGATTCCGCGATGCCCATAACGGAGCCGTCGAGTCTCCGCAAACGGGGAAGCAGGTTCTGCGCTGGCGGTCACAGTGGTTGATTCGGCAGCGGCTTGGACTTTCATTTCCAGCTCGACTTCCGAGACAGTCGCGGCGGTAACGTGAATGCTCTCAACTGCGGCGATTCCGGCGCTTGCGCGGTGATCGCGTAAGCACCGGCAGGACTTACCTTCGTGGTTGCTTTGAGTTTCGACATGAGTCGCACCGTCGAGCGAAATCTCCGCGGCGGGTAGGACAGAGCGCGCGCCATCGGTATCGACCGTGAACACAACACCCTGAATCGTGCCAGTGGCTGGCGTGGAGCTCTGACCAAAAGCAAAGCTAGCGAGCAGGCCCAAGGCGATACCGATCTTTGCGGGTGTTCGGATCATGCCGTCTTCCTTCCCGCCTCCGGCTCGGCGTTGCTCGCCTTGCGCATCCGCACAGCGGAGCCGCCATCCTCGAAAGAGACTTCGTCCATCAGGGTCTTCATGAGATAGATCCCACGACCATGCGTGAGCAGCCGATTGTCGGGAGCAGTCGGGTCCAGTACCGTGGCAGTGTCAAACCCTCGTCCTTCGTCCCGAACCGTGATCGAGACTTCTCCGTCCATATAGCAGCGGCACCTGACGTAAACTCGCTTGCAGGAGTTCTCACCATTACCGTGGATCACGGCATTCGCTAGGGCTTCACGCAGTGCCATCTCGATGTCGGTCTCGCGTCCGTCCGCTTTTCGAAAATTCAGAATGAAGCGTATGAGTTGATCCGTGAAGGGAGTTATGACCGCGACTTTACTGGGAAGCGACTGTCGCAACTCGACGAAGGGAACGGAGTGAGCGTTTCGTGGCAGAAGCGAGAGAGATTGAGTGTGAATCATAGCCGCAACCTCCATCTGAAAT
>CAZILJ010000294.1:0-1512 GCA_964539915.1 uncultured Acidobacteriaceae bacterium
GCTTCTTGATTCCGTCTGGCGCGATACCGCTTACGTCACGCCGCGTTCAGTGGATGTTTATGTGCGCCGCATTCGCGAGAAGATCGAGCCCGATCCCGAGAGCCCGCGCTATCTGAAAACGGTCCGCGGAGCCGGCTATCGCTTCGAGGCTCCCAAGTGAGAAGCCGGCTTTTCCTGCGGCTGCTGGCCGCCTTTGCTCTGGTGATTGCCGCCGCCACGGTGACTCTTGATTTCTCCATCCGCCGGACGTGGGAAAATTCCCTGCGGCAGGAAATCGATCGTAGCCTGAGACAGAAGACGTTGATGTTCGCGAACCGGGTGAATACCGACCGTGAGCACAATCTTCAGGACATCGTCTCGCAGGAGGGTCAGGCGGCCGGTGCCCGCGCGACCGTCATTGATGTCACCGGAAAGGTCCTGGCCGACTCAGAGGCATCCGCGGCGGCGATGGAAAATCTTGCGCAATCTCCTGAGTTTGCCGCCGCCTTGAAAGGAGATGTCGGGACCGATACCCGGGAGAGCCGAACCTTGGGAATCGATTTTCATTATGTGGCCTCTCCCGTTTCCGGTGGCGCAGCCCGCTTAGCCTATCCGCTCTCAGACCTCGGAGGCGCTACAGCGCAGCTGCGAAAGACGCTGCTGGTTGGTTCGGCACTCACTTTTGTGGTTGCACTTGTTCTCGCCGCAGCGTTGGCCCAGTTCACGGCGCGTCGGCTGGAGAGGATCGTGCAGTTTGCCAACAAGATCGCCCGCGGCGAACTCGCGGCGCGTATCGCCGAAAATTCGGGAGATGAAATTGGGCAAGTCGCTGCCGCTCTCGACAAGACCGCTCGCCACGTGGAGAACAACTTCGCCGCTTTGCGAAATAGCCAGCGCCAGCTCGAAACCCTACTCAACAGCATGGAGGACGCCGTAATCGCCGTCGGTCCCGACGATCGCGTGCAGTGGGCCAACCAGAGCATGGACGGCCTGGTTCCGCAGCGTACCCGCTTGAATGCTCCTGTCGTTGAAACCGTGCGCGATCCCGATTTCCTGCGCGCCGTACGCGGAGCCAGCGAAGCCCGAAAGGTGTTCACCGCACGAGCGACTTCCATTGTTCCGGGCCGCACCTTCGATGTAACCGCCGCCCCCATGCCTGGGGGAGGCGCCGTTGCCGTCTTGCGTGACTTGACCGAGACCGAGCGGGTGGAGAAAACCCGTCGCGATTTCATTGCCAACGTTTCCCACGAGTTGCGGACGCCGTTGACCTCCATTCAGGGATACGCTGAGACCCTGCTCGACAGTTCTCCGGAGAACAATCACTCGCGCGAGTTTCTCGAGATTATTCGCAAGAATGCTCATCGCATGTCCCGCCTCACCGAAGATCTTCTGACTCTTGCGAGAGTGGAATCAGGCGAGCAGCGATTTGACGTTCAACCCGTAGCCGCGGCAGAGATTCTGCAGGAGGCAGTCCAAAACTTCCGCGAACTGGCGCGTGCCCACGGTATCGACTTGCAGGTGGAAGACTCGGCG
>CAZILJ010000295.1:0-3053 GCA_964539915.1 uncultured Acidobacteriaceae bacterium
GCGTCCTCGCCCGCCCGCACGAGCAACTCAAGGATCGAGGCCAGCGGGAACATTTCGTGCTTGAGCATGGGAGCAAATGTCACGACGCGAGGGCCGGGGCGGCTCAGGCCGTCGTAAACCGCTTGATTGTCGGCAGAGTAGGTTGAGGCCACGGCGTGCAGCGTGCCGTCGGCTTCGGCAACGTCGAGCCCGAAGCGGGCCTCGCGCAGATGGCCGGGACCTCCGCCGTGATGAATGCCGTCGAGAGCGAGGGCGCAGAATTCCGTTTGCGTGTTAGCGAGGATGTCTTCGACCGAGGAAAACTGCAGCAGATTACGCGGATAGCGCGGACAGAAGCTCAGGCACTTGCCGCCATCGACCACCGTGCGGCCCAAGCCCAGCGCGACTGCGGCGATGCCATCAGCGAAGGTCATGGGTTCGACGGGATAGAAATTGTGTGAGCGAACCACGCCGGAGAAGTCGGGATAGAACCGCGAGCCGTGTGCCGTGCCCACAACCTGTTGAAGGATTACAGCCATTTTTTCTTCCTCCAGGCGATACGGCGTGGCGCGCACGTAGGCTTTCGCGTGCTGGCTGAAGGTTGACGCGTAGACGCGCTTGATGGCCTCGGAGAGTTCGCCCAGACGGGTTTGCAGGCTGGGTTGCTGGTTCCCCAACATGAACGTTTCGTAGACGCCGGTGAAGGGTTGGTATTGCGAATCCTCGAGCAGGCTGGAGGAACGCACGGCCACCGGATACTCCACTTCGGAGAGAAATGCTTTCAGGTTTTCTTCGAGTGGCACGGGCATCGCGGCGTCGAGGAATCGCTGCTGGATTTCGGTGTCGTTGTCGCAATGCAGGGCGAAGTCTCCCAGGTTGTTTTCGGCGAGAAACAAGTCGAACATGTCCGTTGCAATCACGACGGCGGGGGGAACGGTAATGCGCACCCCGGGAAAGCGGCGCGTGATGCGGCGCGTGCGCAGGAGATGGCGGACGAAGGCCAGGCCTCGGGCTTTGCCTCCGAGCGAGCCCGAACCGATTCGGAGAAAACTGGAGTCAGCCGGCTTGAACGTGTCGGGCTTGAAGTCGCCTATCAGGACTTCGTTCTGTTCGCGACGGTAGCCGTTGATCGACTCGATGAGATCTCGCCGCAGGTGCTCGGGACTCTGGAAGTCTGAAACCTTCCGCGGCCTGAGCTTGGCTGCCAGAGCGAATTCCGTGCGCGCCATCAGCCAGTGCGAAAAGTGGTTGCGCTGCGCGTGGTACATGAGGCTGTCGGCGGGCAACGTCTGAAGCGTTTCCTCGAGTTCATTCAAATCTCTCGCGCGTCCGACCTCGCGCTGGTCGGGCATGCGGAAAACGAAATCTCCGAAACCGAAGTGATCGGTAAGGATGCGCCGCAGATCTTTGAGCAACGTGGGCGAGCGTTTGCGCAGGAACGAGTAGCCTTCGGCATGGGCGCGGGGGCGAAATTCGGTGCGGCTGGTTTGAAGAACTACCGGCACGTCGGGCGCGAGACTCTTGACCATGCGAGCCAACTCGAAGCCGGCTTCGGGATTGAGTTTGCCTTCCCACGGAAACTCGACGTCTGAAACCAGGGCAAAGATGTAGTCGCGGTACTGCTGTACCAACTGCGCGGCGTTCTCGAAGTTTGAGCTCAGAAGAATCTTAGGACGAGCCTGCATCCGGACGAGCTTGTGGGCTACGTTGATGCCTTCCTGTATGACGCGACGGGACTGCTTAATGATCTCGGTGTAGATGACCGGCAAGAAGGCCGAATAGTAACGGATGTTGTCTTCCACCACCAACAACACGGGCACGCCCATGGCGCGGGTGTCGTGGAGCACGTTGCGTTTGTCTTCGATGTATTTGACGATCGCGATGAGAACGCGCGCGTTGCCCTGCCAAAGGAAAATACGCTCGATGTCGGTGACCGGGTTGCGCGCGATGAAATTTTTGATCTCCCGATAATCGTAGGCGAGCACGACCACGGGAACGTCGAGACCGGCACGGCCAACTTCGCGGGCGAGTTGTGCGGCGTCCATATCGCCGACGGCGAGATTGGTGACGATCAGATTGAATTGCGGATTGGAACTGGCGAGGTCGAGCGCCTCCGCGCAACTGGAAACGTGCGTAATGCCGGGAATGTGCTGCAGGTTGAGTTCGAGCGATTCGTCGATCAGGAGTTCGTTGAGGCGTCCGTCCTCGCGGAGGATGAACGAGTCGTACAGACTGGAGACCAGAAGTATGTTGTGGACCTTGAAGGGCATCAGGTTTTCGAAGCCTTCAAAGCGCTCTTCGGCGTCGAGAACGGGCTCGGGGGTGCGAGGAACGGACATGGGGGATGGATCAGTTATTGCAAGCCATCATATAGCGCCGGGTGCTTCCTCTTTGTCGCGTTCTTTGCGACAGCCTACTAGGGATATTGATCTGACGAACTTAAGGCACCAGACTTCTTGGAGTCGGGCCTGAAAGTCAGAATCCCCACCTTTGCCGCAAGGAGCGCGGCAAAGATGGGGCACCCGATTCATTGTTACTCATGCAGATGCTGGGCTTTGCCCGGCCAGAAAGACGAGGCGTCGGTCCCTACATGATCAAACAAGGCCCTGATCCAGCATCGCGTTGGCTACTTTCAGGAAGCCGCCGATGTTGGCGCCGTTTACCAGGTTGCCGGGCGTGCCATATTTCTCGGCTGTTTCGAAGCAGTTGTGGTGGATCGCGATCATGATCTTGTGCAGGCGATCATCCACTTCCTCGCGGGTCCAGCTCAGACGTGCGCTGTTCTGAGCCATTTCGAGGCCGGAGGTTGCCACGCCGCCAGCGTTGGCAGCCTTGGCCGGTCCGTACAGGATCTTGGCATCGAGAAACAGCTTGGTGGCTTCGAGCGTTGATGGCATGTTCGCGCCCTCGGCGACCAGCTTGATGCCGTTTTTCAACAGGTTCGCCGCATCCTTCGCGGTGATTTCGTTTTGCGTGGCACTCGGGAACGCACAGTCGGCTTTGATGTGCCACAACGGGTTGTGCTCGAGCTTGATATCCGTTGGCATGAAGATCGCTTTCTTGTAGTGATCGGC